>CAJUJR010000035.1 GCA_910586605.1 uncultured Lachnospiraceae bacterium
GAAGATATTTTTTATTTCCTTAAGTCCGGCTACGATTGGCTGTGAATAGTAACATGATTTTAACATTCGTTGGAAGATTCAGCGAAAAGGAGTAAACTATGGGATATTATCGTTTAAAGGAATCCTGCGTCCTGCGGGGTTGGGAAAAGCTGCCATGGGCAGCTGTCCTGCGCCCCCGGAATACTGTTGAATTTTTAAGCCGGGAGGCATTTGACGCATTAAGCCTCTGTAACGGCAAGTGTGACTGTGACTTAAAAATAGTGCCGGAACGGACAAAGGAGCTTATCCGTATGGCTGTTGAAAGAGATATCGTGGAGCCTTGCAGTTATGGGGAAGGGCTGACGCCGGACCAGGAATACCGTCAATATCAAAACCGTTTTATCCGTACTGCCCATTGGTCTATTACAGGAAAATGTAATTATAAGTGCAGGCATTGTTATATGTCCGCTCCGGAGGCAAAGTATGGGGAATTGTCCCATGAGACAATTATGGATATCATAGGCCAGTTGGAAGAATGTGGCGTGATGTCGGTAACACTTACCGGAGGGGAGCCGCTGATACGCAAAGACTGGTGGGAGATTGTAGACGCCTTGCTTGACCGCCATATTGACATCCGGACTATTTATTCCAATGGCGCTCTGGTAAATGAAGCATTGCTTCAGGGACTTTCCCAAAGGGGGATTAAGCCAGAGTTTAATATGAGCTATGATGGGGATGAAGGATGGCATGATTGGCTCAGGGGAATTCCGGGCGCGGGTAAAGCTGTGCTTAATGCATTTGATTTATGTTATGAAATGGGTTTCCCGACCGGCGCTGAACTTTGTATCCATCAAGGGAATAAACATCTGCTGCGCCAGAGCATCCGCACACTTGCCAGGCACCATTGCTCGCATTTGAAAACAAATCCGGTATCGGAAACAGAGCTGTGGGAACGGCTTGGCGGGGATTATTCGATTTCGATGGAAGAAACACTGGAAACCTATCTGGAATACATCCCGGCGTACTTTGAGGATGGAAGGCCATTGTCGCTGATGCTTGGCGGGTTCTTCTCATGTAATGGAAAGGATTCATATGGCGGGGAGAAGGTAAGATGGTCGATTCCGCTAAAGAAGTATGATGGCGGGGACAGTTGCCTTAATCAGACTGTATGTGGTCATGCGAGGCAGGTGATGTACCTGTCAGCGGAAGGGCGTATGCTTCCGTGTATGTCCTTGTCCTCTTATGACATGCAGGAAGAATATCCTCTTATTACCGAGGAGGGATTGCGTCAGGGGCTGACGGATTCGACCTACATGAAGCTGATTGACACCCGTGTGGAGGAATTCTTAAAGCATACAGAGGAATGCGGAGCTTGTGAATATGCAAAGATTTGTGCCGGAGGATGCCGGGCAAGTGCCCTGTGCTATGGCAAGACGGATATTATGGCACCGGACCGCGCTTCGTGTCTGATTTTCCGAGAAGGATATGGGAGACGGCTCGAGGAAGTGATGAAACATTTACGAATTGAATGATTGAAGTTTTTGTGGGAGCCTGATGCTGAATCAGGCTCTTTTTGTTCGCCCAGCATGGGCGAACTCTAACGGGTGAAAGTCCCGAACACGCCTAGGCATTTTGTCAAGATTAGTTGACACATTTTTCGCAAGGATTTTGTAGCCTATGCCGCCTCTTTCAAGGAATCATAGTATCGCTGTCGTTTGACCATCGGAGGAAGCCCGCCATTAGCAGAGCATATCCTTCGGTTATTCCAGTAGCTAATAAAATACTGTTGTTGCTCTCCTAGATTGTCACAAACCTACTCTCATACGCTGTCACAAGCTTTATTTGAGATGGGTATGGAAAAACCAGAAATATATTTTCAATCGCTTAACTGTGCTTTTATGCGTATTCAGGCTGGCAGCGATTGACAAATTAGAGAGCAAAAAATAATTTTTACCCAAAATCTTGTCAAAATGCAAAAAATCCACCCACTTTAAACTAAAATATGATAATTCTATTTCAGAAGCATCTGTTAAATCAGGAGTAAACAAAGCAATGATACAAGCAATTTTGTTTCGTGAATTAACTTGTGTCAATACACCAGATAAAATGGTAGACAATTATGTTATGAATTATTATTATAATAAAGCAAAATTAGAAAAATTCATGAAAAAAGATTGGAAAGAACAACTGAAAAGTATACCATTAATATTGCGCTTTCCAGAAAAAGAAGATAGTAGTACTGGTTTAGGACAAATATTTGCAAAAACAGGAATTAAAGCAAGGAATACTTTTCTCTCAAAGGGAGAAAAGTATTATTCTTATAGCAACTGGAAACAAAGGAAGAAAATCTGGTATAAGTTAAAAGACAATAATGCTTATAACACTACAATGGTTGCTAAAGTTTTAAAAATGAAGGCTGGTTGGCTTTTTGGTGGTTAGGTTTTGCATACATAGAAATAACAGAAGTTGATGATTTGATTTGAAATGTGTAGATGAAAAAGGGATCATTTTCGGGGTAGAAGTCCAAAACATGATAATGACAATCATCAGAAAAGGGTTCGTTATAATATGGCGAACCTGGATACAGCAGCATCAGAAAAGGGCATAAAGTTTGATGAACTGAAAGATATTTACGAGATTTATATATCAAAATTTGATGTCTTTGGCAAAAACAGAACGATTTACCATATAGACAGAATGATCCGGGAAACACATAAAGTTGTAGATAATGGAACACATGAAATTTATATAAGTACGAAAATAGACGACGGCACGGAGATTGCGGAATATATGCAGATATTGAAAAAACCGTCATTGCCGAATAATCCAAAATTTCCGCGGTTGTGTGAAGCATATAGGAATATCAAAACTGGAATGGGGGATGATGTTATAGATGTTGGTGGAATTGTACAAAGATGGCATATTATCTGCCAAAGCCGCTTCAAAGAAACTAGAGATTACAGATGAAAAGTTCTTGGGATATGTGAAGGAACACGGCAAACAGATGGATAATTTTTGAAACACAGTAAGAATATAGAAACTCTGTGATACTGCTAAATAAGCAGTATCACAGAGCTTTTTGCGTTATGTATAAGTAAAAAAAGGCCTTTGGCACAATAGCCAAAAGCCCATTTTTTTAATATTTTACTTTTATTCTTTGACACCGCCAAGGGCTACTCCCTGTACAATATGTTTTGAAAGAATCAGGTAAACGATAATAACCGGAAAGATAGAAAAGGCTATCATAACATATACCTGCCCCATATCAAACTTCAGCCAGTCAGCAGACCGAAGCTGTGCAATCAAGATAGGAAGAGTTTTCTTCTTATCATCATGTAAAAGCAACGCCGGAATAAAATAGTTATTCCAACTGCTAACAAAGGAGAAAATCGCCTGTACTGCAACTGCCGGTTTCATCAATGGCAGCACGATATGGTTAAATGTACGGAACTCCCCAGAACCATCAATCCTTGCCGCCTCTATCAACGATAGCGGAAGGGTGCTTTCCATATACTGTTTCATATAGAAAAACGTTACCGGCGCTGCAATTGATGGAATTACAAGCGGAATAAAGGAATCTTCCAGCCCCATGCCGGATGCAAGCTTGACAAACCCAAGCGCCGTAACCTGCGACGGAATCATCATAACCATCAAAATAAACGGATAGATATACTTCTTTAACTTAAAATCATATGCATGGATAGCATATGCCGTCATTGTGGAGAAATAAACACATAATATTGCATTTAAGGTTGAAACAACCATGCTGTTTAACATTCCTTTTAAAACAGGAATCGTCCCAGCCAGAAGATTTTTCCAGTTTGTCAAGAAATGTGTACTTGGTATCAGCGTAAAACCAGACTGCAATTCCCCATTTGACCTGGTTGCATTTACAAACAACACATAAAACCAAAACAGGCAAAAAAACGAAATCAGGGTAAGTACAATATATGCAATCAGCCTCCGGCCGTAAACACTCAATCCGCTGCCCGTCCGTAAACGCTTTTTCTCCATAGATAATCACCCCTTTCTTTTATCGTTGCCAGTTACTTTAAATACAACAAGGCTTAAAATAGCAGTTATAATAAACAGGACTACAGACAAAGCGCCCGCCATACCATAATTTTTGCTGAATAAATGCCTGTTCAGATACATAATCATTGTCATAGTAGAACGCACCGGATCACCTGTACCATTTGTCAATATCTGCGGCACATCAAATAACTGCAGGCCTCCAAGCAGTGAAGTTACAAGCACATACACAAGAATTGGGCGCAAAAGCGGCAATGTTATTTTGAAGAAAATTTGTCCCGAGGTCGCCCCGTCTACTTCTGCCGCTTCAAATAACGAAGTGTCAATTCCCATCATACCTGCCATCAATAAGATTGTTGTATTCCCAAACCACATCAGGCAATTCAAAAATGCAATAATCCCTCTTGCGCTTCCTGTATTAGACAAGAACTTATACGGCGTATCAATAAACCCAATCTGCATCAGCAGGGAATTAATTGGCCCACCGTCAGAAAACAGGGTGAAAAATAACATCGCAAACGCAGAAGCCATAATAAGGTTTGGCAAATAAATAACTGTCTTAAAGAAACGGGAACCCTTTAACTTTAACTGCACATCTGAAAACCATGCCCCTAACAGCAAAGAAAGGAATATCTGCGGGATAAAACACATAACCCATATAACAAGGGTATTTTTTGCATATATCCAGAGATCTCCGCTTTCAAATAACTTCTGATAATTCCCAAGCCCTACAAAATTTGGTCCTACCTGTGTCAGCCCAGCTTTGTAATTTTCAAAAAAACTATTGTAAATCGTTGTAACCATCGGCACAAACTGAAACACCATATAGACCAGGATAAATGGCATTAGGAAGATATAACCCCATTTATTGTACCTGACTGCTTTCGCATTTTTTTTATTCATAATTCGGGCCTCCTTCCAACCAGGCCTCCGGCAGATGCCGGAGAACCTGAATCATATTAATAAGTTAAATCCGGATATTTTTCCACAACTGCTTTATAAAACTGGTCTAAGGCCTCTTCTTTTGTGGCATTTCCTTCAAAATAATTCTTCATGGCATGTTGGAATTCCTCAGTACATCCCAAGTCATATCCAGTTACGTTAGATAAAGATAAATCTTTTACACCATTGCAGTAAATTCCCAATGGGTTCTGTCCACCCAGGATTTTGCTGGAATATTTAGATTCTGCCATTTCCTCCATAACCGGCTGGTTATTTACGAAATCATCCGTACCTTCTGAAATTGCTTTCATAATATCAGCATTTGCTGTTAACTGAAGCATAATATCTTTAATTAGCCCTGAATTATCTGAACCTGCTGCTGCACAAATCCAAGTACCTCCCCAGTAGAAGCCCTGTGGTCCTTCTGTTGCACCCCAGCCGCCTTTATTTCCGATGCTTCCTTCTGTATCAGCAGCCATGCTAAAGTTTACAAGCCATGCAGGCCCAAAATAGCAGAATACTTTTCCTTCTGGATAGAAGCCCTTTTTCCAGTCATCGCTCCACATATCATAAGCGCCTGTATATTTAGCATCTACTAACTTCTTGGAATCATCTACCCATTTCATAATGTTGTCATCAATGTTAATTTTGCCATCCTCTACCCATTTTGAACTTACATTATTGGAATATACGCGATAGCTGTCATTAGCTGTAGACATAATTTTATATCCAGCCTTTTTCATTGTCTCTGCTGTTTCCCCAAAAGTTTCCCAGTCTTTTACATATTCCTGTACCTTCGCCGGGTCGTCGGAACCAAGCACTTCTTTTGCTGCTTCCCTGTTATAGAAAAGCACGCCTGGCGCCGCCTGCCATGATGTCCCTTTCAAAACCCCATTGGAATCTGTTACTACATCCTTTGTATACTGGTACTGCTCTGAAAGATCGCTGTCATTTACCCCTAAATCTGCCAACGGCGCTGCAAATTCACTGTTGACATACTTTAACGCATAGTCTGCTTCCACTAGGAAAACATCCACCTTTTCATCAGCCGAAGCGCTTTCCTGCTTCTGCAGGGCTGCATCCAGGTTATCCTGATAAGCATTATTCTCATTTGGCGTAATATTCCACTTTACTGTCACATCTCCAATTGTCCCTGAAGTTGCATCTTTCTTTTTATAGCCTGGGAAGTAATCTGTCACACGGGATTTGAACTCCTCATTCCAGCAGTAAATATTAAGCACTTTTCCACCATCGCTTACCGTTCCAGAACTGTTGTTTTCAGAACTTGCCCCCTTGCTGGTGCTGTCGCTTGAACCTTTATCCTTATCTTCCGAACCACACCCTGCCAGCGCTGCCGCCGCCATACTAAAAACCAATAATGCACTAAGAAATCTCTTTCTCATAATAGCTCCTCCTCTTCTTCTTTATGATGCTATGTTTATAGGAACCTCCAACAATGAATTCGTTCTGTGTTCCTTGCTAAACATACTATAACATTTTGGGAATCTTTATTATATTAAATTACTTAAAAAAATACCATTTTCATGCCATAATTTAAAACATCTGACAACTATTCGTAAAATATTTGGATTTTATGACATATAAAGAACAATTTCTGTCTCTTTTTTGAGCAATTCTGCCGGGATATAATCTCCATCCAATTCCTGTCCATCCACTACCAGTTTCTTACATCCTGTTTCAGCATGTCCTTCGTTATGGACAACAATATGCAGATGGTTTCCACGGAACTCTTTCTCCATCTCAATACGCTCCCACTCCCGTGGTATAGACGGTGCAATCCGAAGCCCTGTAAAATCAGGGCGTATGCCAAGGATTCCTTCCACACATCCTACCATAACAGTAGATGCCGTCCCTGTAAGCCAGTGCACATGTGAACGTCCAAAATGCAGGCTGTCCTTCCCTTCCGTGAACTGCCCATAGCAGTAAGGTTCCAACTTGCGGATTTCCGCATGGTCATTCTGAGCAGCAGGTGCATTTTCCATAAAATAAGTAAATGCCCGCTCCCCATGGCCTTGCAAAGCTTCTGCTAATATCAGCCAGCCTTGCGACTGGGAGAAGATACCTGCATTTTCTTTTACCCCTGCGTTATAAATAACAGCAAGCGCCCCTCCAAAAGCATGTTTATGATATGGCGGATCCATTAACACTGCCCCATATTCTGTATTTAGGTTTTCATAAACGGCATCCAGAACCATATCTGCCTGTCTTCCTTTTGCAAAGCCACTAATTACAGACCAGCTTTGCGGATTTAGCCAGAGGGAAGCTTCTAAATCTGTACTCTTTCCAATTGCCTCTCCCTCTTCTGTAAATCCACGGATAAATTGCCCTTCATCCCAGCAAAGCTCTTGTATCTTCTCCCCAAGCGTATTTTTCATTCTGTCAAGATACTTTATATATTCCCCATCCTCTTTGTAAGATGCAAATTCTTTCAAAATACTTAGAGCATAATAAAGCTGGAAAGATACAAAAGCGGATTCACCCTCTTTCCCAAGCCGCAGGCAGTCGTTCCAGTCCGCATATAATCCTGCCGGCAGCCCATGCTTACCAAGACGTTCTGCTGAAAACCGGATAGCTCGCTTCAAATGCCCATATACCGTATCCTCCCCCCGGTTTGCATAAGGAATCACCTCATCTATAAACGCAAGGTTCCCTGTCTCTGCAATATATTTATAAACCGTCGGGAAAAGCCACAAAGCATCATCCGCCCGATATGATGGATGCCCCGTTTCCTTTCCATAGGATGGCTCATCCGGCGTATCCTCATGCCCCGGGTTATGGGTAAACTTTACAAGCGGAAGCCCACCGCCATTTTCTGCCTGTGCTGACAGCATAAAACGAATTTTATCCAGAGCCATTTCCGGCGCAAGATGTATCACTCCCTGGATATCCTGTACCGTATCACGATACCCATAGCCATTACGCAGCCCACAGTAAATAAAAGAAGCTGCACGCGACCAGATAAATGTCATAAAGCAATTATATGCATTCCAAGTATTTATCATCGAATTGAACTCTGCACTTGGCGTCTTCACCCGGAAATTAGAAAGCTTCCCATGCCAATAAGAAACCAGTCCTTTCAATTCTTTTTTACACACCTTTTCAGGCACTCGGTACTGCCTAAGAATCCCTTCTGCTTCGGCATCACTTTTCATCCCTAAAACAAATGCAATCTCTTTTGTTTCACCAGGTGCAAGTGAAATAACAGTCGAAAGCGCGCCGCATCCATTTTCATTATAATTGAGCTTTCCTCCCAGGTTTCCAGATGCCACCCCAGAAGGATTCCCATATCTATGATATCTGCCCAAAAAACTTTCTTTATCACCACAAAAAGATGAAACTTCTGCCCCTGCCATTCCAAAAAAACGCTCTATCACAGTCTTCCCATCTACTTTTTCCCCTTCTTTTAGGGCATCCAGGTTTCCATGAATTTTCTGGCATACCCTGTTTTCCCTGAAAACCGTCCTGGTAATAAATTTTGAATATTGCAGGTTCACCTGATCCTGTTCATAGTTGCTATTATTTGTAAACTCCGCATATCCTGTAACAGTCAGGCTTCTTGTAACATCTGACTGGTTTTCCAGCCTTAAATCCCAAACTTCATATTCCTTATCCAATGGTACATAATATAACGCTTCAGAATGAATGCCGCTATAATCAGCAATCATCTTTGTATATGCCGTGCCATGCCGGCATTCACTTTTATATGCCAAGAGGTCTTTCCCTACCGGCTGCCAGGAAGCCGACCAATAGTCCTTGCTGTCATTGTCGCGAATATAAAGATACCGTCCCGGCTCATCAAAATGGTTAAAAATATACCTTAAAATCCTGCCATCTGCGCCAGAACCAGCAAAACTATATCCCCCTGCATTATTGGAAATAATTGCACCATACTTCGGAGAACCAAGATAATTTACCCAGGGTGCAGGCGTATCCGGCCTGGTAATTACATATTCCCGCTGCTCTTCATCAAAATAGCCATACCTCATATCTATCCTCCTAAAAACTGCCAGGGCATCCTAATCCCATGCCATAAAACATGCCCTGGCAGTACCAAAACCTAAATTGCAGCTCTTATAATTTAAGACACTTTTTCTAAAGTAAAATCTGATAAGGTAATCATAGACAACGGTGTATCTTGTTCATCAATTTTCCCCATGGAAACTACCATTATTGTATTTGCATCCGTATCTTTTTCCATGACAAACTCAAATTCAACCAGCTTTTCCTCTTTGCTAAGGGCAATATCTGCTCCGCCGTACCAGTCATAAGCAGCGCTTAACATCGCAACTTTAATAGCTCTCTCTTCTGTAGAAGCAGCCTTAAAAGATACTTTATATTTGCTGCCCTTTTCCAGGGTAATACCTGATTGCTTTAACTGTACATTCCAGTCAGCCGTGCCAACATTAGAGATCTCATAAACTGCCTTTTTCCCTTCAAAAGAAACTTTTGCTTCACCTGGTGCAGTAACAGCGTTCTCCCAATTTTTATCCCCTTCCGCAAAATCAGGGTTTAATAACATATTTTCCCCTTCCGGTTTTGTTGGGACTTCTGGTGCATCTACTTTTTCCAGGTTTATATCGTCAATGCAAATTCTGTGCTTTTCTGTAATCTGCACTCCGTCTACAGCGCCCATAGAAATACTTAAAACAGCTTTCAGGTCTGTCTCGTTCTTCATCTGGAATACAATGTCATATATCTGATACTCATTTGACAGCTCTACAATCTTTTCACCAGAATATGGCGTCCAGTCATCATCACTGCTGCCATCCCTCTGGATTGCAAACATAAGTTTTCTTGCAATGCTTGATTTTGCTTTCAGTGAAATCCTGTACCACTGGTCTTTTTCCAGTTCAACATTGTTCTGTTTAAGCTGTATCTTCCATGCAGCATCTCCTGTATTCTCAATAGAAAAGTCTGCCGCATTATCCTCTGTCTGGCTGTCAACCACATAAGTTGCGCTTGCGCTCCCATCAATAAAAGGTTCATAACCTGCAAAGCCTGCATTAAAGCTTCCATTCTTAATTAAGCTATCTTCTACCAGGCGCACGTCATCCAAATAATATGTCCCAGGCTGTTCAAAGCGGAATGCAATATCCTTATTTGGCAAGTTAGATTCTGTAGTAATCTTATAATTGTATTCCTTATTTGCCCCTGAAAGTTCAGCGTCAAACTTCTGCCCCGCTACAGTTACTGCAATTTTCTTATTTGCTTCCCCTTCTGCGGCAAAGCTTAAAGCATACTGGTTCCCACCCTGGATAGCAAGCCCAGGCTGTGAAATAATTACTGGCTTATCGGCAGATGTGCCTTCTGGGGCAACCACTTTTAATTTCCTAATATTATCTGTATTTGTTACACTAACCTCTGCACCGACAGTATTCGTAACATCCCAGAAGCCAAGACGGCCTTTTCCTTCCTGGAAACCACCATTATAAACATAGTTTCCATCTGAAAGAACTGTCTTTTCCTGTTCTCCAACAGGAGACTCAGCTATTTTCTTAACAGAAACGTTGCTGATATATACACCTGCTGTTGAAGCCGTGTTCCCCAAGTTATACTCCAGGCGGCCGTTTGCATCATCCTTGCCTTTCATTGTAAATTCATACGTATATGTCTGCTTTTCCTTCTTTAATTCTACAACCGTATCCTCAAGATACCTCTTATAGCCGCGGTCAGGAGCAGTTACATCTACCTTCATTGTCCTTTCCTGGTCAGCATATGCATCAAAGCTCACCTTATATGTTGCCCCCTGCTTCATTGGAAGGTCTGGCTGTACAAGCTGTACACTATAATCTGCGGTTCCCGCATTTGTTGTAGTAATTGCTATTTGGTTATCCTTGATTTCTGCTGATGCCACGCCACCGTTTGTTGTCAGGAATGCCCAATTCTTCTCATCTGCCAGGTCTTCTGCTTCCGCAAAAGTACCATTGTTGATATAGTTCCCATCCTTGTCTGGGTCTCTTAAAACAACTTCTTTTACCGGCTTTTCTACATCTTCATTATAGCTGTCTTTCTGATAAGCTTTTACATAGTCAATCTTAAATGCAGCATTATCAATATCTGTTGTGTCATCAGGATTTCCTGGCCAGTTCCCGCCTACCGCAAGGTTCAGGATCATATAAAACGGCTGGTCAAATGGGGCCGGATAGGTAACTTCCCCCTCATCTTCTGCCACTGTAGAATACCAATCATCTTCCGTGTGGAATAAAATACCATCCACATACCACTTGATTTTGCCCGGTTCCCATTCTACACTGTATGTATGGTACTCTTCTGAAAAACTTCCGCTTTCAAGCTTATAGTTCCCCTGGCTCTCACTATGCGGATATCCGTAATGGATTGTCCCATACGCAGTCTTTGTATCACTGCCAAGCACTTCCATAATGTCAATTTCACCACACCGTGGCCACTGCCCATACAAGTTCTCATTTGTAGGCATCATCCAGAATGCCGGCAAAAAGCCCTGGCCGGCAGGAACCTTAAGCCTAGCTTCAAATAACCCATATTTAAAGTCATGCTTATTCTGTGTATTCACCCTGCCGGAAGTATAGGAAACCTTTCCATCGCTGCCAACTGTCTTAATTGGCTTTAGCACGAGATTCCCATCTTCTATGTAAATATTTTTCTCAGAATCTGTATACTCTTGAAGCTCATTATTTACCCAGCCCGGCTCATGCAGTTCAATATTCCAGTCATCTTTATTCAGGGCAGATCCATTAAACTGATCCTCCCAAACCATATGATACCCTTTGTAAATATCCTCACCTACCGGAGGTTTTTCCTGTCCGCCGGATTTTTGCACTGTTACCTTAATGCTCTTTTTCCAAGTCTTCTTATAGCCTTTCATCTTAGCTTGGATTGTGGCTTCTCCGGCAGAAATACCTGTGATTTTCCCTCCGCTTACCTTTGCAACCCCTTCATCAGAAGAACTCCATTTCACAGAAAGCTTTTTATTTCCATAGTTTTTTACAGAAACCTTAATGCTTTTCCCCTCTTCTAAAGTTACCTTTGATTTACTTAAAACAGGCGCCTTTACCACCTTTACCTTGCAGGTATATTTTTTTGTACCTCTTTTCCAGGTAATTTTAGTATTCCCTGTTTTTTTCGCTGTAACAACGCCTTTTTTCGTAACAGACGCCACCTTTTTGTTCGCAGTAGTATATTTTCCGCCTGCCTCCTTTGCACCAACGATATCCAAGTCAATCTTATCCCCAAGAGATAAAACGCAGTTAGATACAGATAGTTTTACCTTTGCTGCTTTCGCCGCCTGCGCAGGCAGTGGAACAGCTGTCACAGCCATCGCTGCCGCCGCCACCACAGCTATACTCCTACATAATTTTTTCCTCATGGAATCTTCCTCCTTCCGTCTCTCAGATAATTAACTTAACGGTAAGTTAATTATAAGTTACTTTTCACGGGCATTCTTTTTTCATGCGATAGACACCTTGCCTTTGGCATAAGACGTTGCAATACAGATTTGTCTATTTTATGGAAAAGAACTGCCCTTCCCCTCAATTTCCGGAAAAGATAATCATCATACGTGCAGGCACAATGATTTCACCTTTTCAGAAATCGACTATGAATACTGATAATTATAAATATTTTTGCTGTAACAGTATATAAAACTATATACAAAAATATCAAATTCATGATATAATATGCAGAATAACCAGCAATTCAAAATTTGCAAATAACATCTGCAAAATACTCCGGCAGCTGTTATTACGGAAAGGATTGGCAATATGGATTTACGAAAAGAATGGTATCTGCAGGAACTGAAAGAAGATGAAGAATCCCTTTCCCACCGCCCATTAGAAGAAGAATATTCTTTTTACCAGGCCGTCAGTTCTGGCGATATGGACTATGTACAAGAAAATTGCCGGCAAAATGTCTTTACCAACCCAGATGGGATGGGAATCCTTTCTGCAAACCATCTGACTAACATAAAATATCACTTTGTGATTACAGTCGCAATGATAACAAGGCAGTGCGTAGCCGCCGGCATGGAACTGGAGCAAGCTTACCGCCTGAGCGATTTCTATATTTTAAAAATGGATTCTTGTATGACCGTAGAAGCCATTTCCCAGCTCCACCACAGCATGGTTCTTGACTTTACCAGAAAGATGCTTCTTCTAAAAAAAGCTTCTGTCATTTCCAAGCCTGTCATCATCTGTATGGACTACATATACTCACACTTAAATACCAGGTTAACAGTCAAAGTACTTGCCGATTATACAGGGCTTTCTTCCAGCTACCTTTCCCGGCTTTTTAAAAAAGAACTTGGCATCGCAATCAGCGACTATATTCTGGAGAAAAAAATTGAAAAGGCTGAAAACCTTTTAAAATATTCTGATTTCAGCCTTATAGAAATTGCAAATTATCTGGCTTTTTCCTCACAAAGCCATTTTATTCAAACCTTCAAAAAAGCAGTCGGGATAACGCCAAATAAATACCGCAACCAGTATTACCATTCAACATGGTAGGATGCGTTCATTAAAAAATACATTTTTTCTACAGGCCTTTTTCAGGCCTGCCCCATCTCCAGGATGATTTCATGTTCTATATCCGCCATCTTCCCAATCTCTTCCCTAGTAAGAGAAACAGAACTGCCATTTCCGCTTAGCAGCAGATTCCCATCACATACTGCCTTATTGACCGTGTATTCCCCATAGTTTAGTTTTCGTGGGTTATTATAAAGGATATGGAAGCGTTTCCCCGAAAAACAAAGCCAAAGCTGCGCAGTCCCTTCTGCATCAAACTGCTCTTTTACAAGCTTTGGGCGGATAACCAGTTTCCCAGTTTCCCCATGCACGCCAAACACCTCTGTAACCATGGTGAGCATATACCAGCTTGCCGCCCCAGTTAAGTAATGGTACATCCCTCTTCCTTTCCCATTAAAATATTCCGGGATTCCAGGATAAATTTTGCTGACTTCAAACTGCAATGCAGTATCTGCAAGCGTTTGCAGCGCTTTATGCCCCTCTTGTACAAAGCCCCGCTGATACAGGGCATTGGCAAACATAACTGCCATATGGGAGAAAACAGCGCCATTCTCTTTTTCCCCATAGGCAAAGCTAAACATCCTACCCAAATTGAATTTCTGGCTATGGAAATTTGTATTTAAACGATACCCGCCAATTTTCCTGTCATATAAATAGTGGTCTGCGCTTTTACAGATTCCTGCAACCTGTTCTTCTTTTGCCGTTCCACCCATAACCGCAAAAACCTGTCCAGTAAGCATCATCCTTGCTTCCCCGTCAAAAAAGCCTTCTACAGGCTGTCCGTCATTGTCATAATAGCTGTTAAACCACCCTTCTCCATTTTCCCCATCGATCCACTCAGTTACGCGGATATGCTCCTTCATCCACTCTGCTTTATGCTTCAGGTTCTCCGCCAATTTATGTATGGCAACCTGTACTTTTCTCCCACTTACATTATGCCGGCACTTCTGGGTATAATCCTGCAAAATCTCCCTTTTTGCAGAAATATCTTCATATAAAGAACTATTATCTGCAAGAAGAACCTGCATCTCTTCCAAAAGCTCTATTTGCTTCCATCCATATTTCTGTTCCAGTTCATCCAAAATCTTTGCCAACTGTATAAGGTTTCCCGCATATGCGCAAGTAAACGCAACACTTTCCCCTCTTTCCGGAGCCATATCAAGTGCATCATTCCAATCTGCCCCACGAAGCCTGATATGATTATGTTCCCCTACCTCATAAAATGCACATAAATGTTGCAATAGCAAATGCTCTAATATACTTCCGTGATAAAGCTTCCCGTCAGAACATTTCTGTTGTACCCCGTATGAGGCATCCCACTGGGTGTCCAGCCCGCTGCCGCGTCCTGCCTGTTCATCCTTAAAATACCCTGCCTCTTCTTTTAACAGCTCAATATCCCCTGTTTGATCAATATAAAGCTTCACTGTCATAAACGGCCAAACGCCATGATCCATCCAAACGCGTGCAATCCCATTCCGGTCTGCAATAAATTCCCCTTGCTTTTCCCCAATAATTGTGGCATTCGTCCCATCCAGCCTTACGCCGCCAAAATTATCCAGTATCATCTGCCTTACGCCGTCAGGGTCCATAATTAACAGGGAAAGGCAGTCCTGCCACAAATCGCGCCAGCCTCTCCCCCCTCGTCCATAATCATGGTAAGGCAGGAAAGAACAGCCATAAATCCTGCGTAAAATCGGCTGGAAGCTTACCCAGCGCATATAATTGTCAAAAGGGATATTCCCGGTTGCAAATCTGACATTTACCTTTTCCTGCCAATACTGCTCCATCTCCTTTTTCGCATTTATTACCTTTTCTGTAGTCCCATAAGCAGAAATAATATCCCCGATTTCTTCTTCCTTTTCTGTAGCTCCCATAATAATTGTGTATTCTGCGCTTTCTTCCGGCGCCAGCTCGATATCCGGGAAACAGATTCCGCCAATCGCTTCCTTCCCTTCAAAATAACTGCCGGCCGGAACGCCTTCCCTGCTTTTGAATACTGTTCCGGGATGGGTAAATGTCCCGCCTTCTCCCAAATAATCTTCTGTAACAGGATAAAACTCTTTTGGTTTCTCCCCTTTTCCGGTAATACCACAAACAAAATACTCCAGCCTGTTTTCCTGGTGGCCTCTTTCATCAAAGGACAAGGAAGGCTTTACGCACACGCCATGCTCTGTCGTCCTGATCTTATGCAGCAGGGAGGTAACATGCCTGTGATCCCTGATATTATCTGCGCTTCTCCCAAAAATCGGAATGGCAGCGATTGGCGTTACAGACTGCCTCATACGGCTTTTATTCGTAATCTTTACATGCATAATCTCAACATTATGTAAGAGCGAGGCAAAAGAAGTAACCTCTGACTTTAACTGATACTTCAGCGACTGCCTTGTAACAGATTGCCACATAAAACCTGCCGTAAGCGTACTTGTATCCTGAGAATCCGTAAATTTCCTGCTTTCCTCTTCTGCGGAAACGCCAACAGCCGACCATGCCCCTAAATCTTTTACCCTGCACCAGAAATTTCTTCCAGAACGGTTATTATGCAGGTTTTCCACACTGACCGGTTCCATGAAAAAAGCATTCTGGTTTAACTTGCTATCCCCTCCAAAATCCGGTGACAAGGCGCTCTTTACCCCTTTCTCACCTGCAACCGGAAAATACAAATAACTATAATTTTCTGGTTGTTCTAAAGAGAACGTCCCATCATTTCCTAAAAACTGAATTGCACCCATTGCGTTACCCTCCTCATTATTTATCAATTTTAAAGCTGCTAATCTGTGTTGCCAATTCCTCCGCAGAGGTTGTCAATTCTTTTGATTCCTTTGCCACATTTTCGCTGTTTTCCATCAGCCCATTTGTCTGCTCTAGCAAAACATCAGACGAAGAAAGTATCTCTTCAGAACTTGCCGCCTGTTCTTCAGAAATTGCAGCAACGCTTCCAGCTACGCTATCCACTTCCTCAATTTTCTGAATCATCTTCTGTACCAGTCCCCCAACAGTTACAATATTTTCAAAGATAACGTCAAATGTCCCCAACGCCTTTTCAATTAATAAATTACTGTTGCTTATATTGTTAACACTTTCCCCGGCCTGGCTGACAACATCCCTGACTGACGTTTTTATTTTTAATACCAGGTTGTCAATATCCTGCACAGAAACCATACTTGTCTGCGCCAACTTTCCAATTTCTGACGCCACCACAGTAAAACCTTTCCCTGCCTCCCCTGCACGGGCTGCTTCAATTGAAGCATTCAAAGACAAAAGGTTCGTTTCATCTGCTATATCGCCAATCACTTTTGTAATATTACTGATTTCCTCTGAAGCGCTTCCAACTTCATCTATCGCAAGCTGTAGTTTCCCCACAGAATCGTTGATGTTCTGCATGGCAGAGCTGATATCATGCATGTCATTTTTACCTATTTGGGAAATATCTACTGTTTCTTTCATTTTACTGCTGACATCTCCGCCATCCTCTTTCGTCTCCGCAACAACTACTGCCAGTGTTGTTGCATTATCTGCAAGCTCCCCTACAGAAATAGATAACTGCTCTACCGTCGCATTCAGTTCTTTCATAGACTCATTCTGTATTTTTGCCGCATCGAACATCATATCTGATATATCATTGCTGTTATCTGCCTGATTATGGAGCGTACAGGATACCCCATTAATTGAGCGTATCATACCGCACATTGTATGGATGAATTTCTCCACACATTTGCCCATAACCCCAATTTCATCATTCCCTTTTACATGAAGCTGTGTTGTAAAATCTCCGTCTGTCATTTTCTGAACAGCATTTGTTAAAATCTTTACAGGGCTTATCACAATATGGACGGTACGTTCAACCAAGACAGTCAATATCAGGATAAAAATAACGCCAAAAAGGAGCATAACCTTCCGTATAAAATCCAAATCCTGATATACAGTTTTAGAAGGGACATACGATACAAGAACCCATTCTGTCCCCTTTATTTTCTGGAAAACTGACATATTCCCCTCAATTTCCGATAAATCAAGCTGTTCCCCTAAAATTCTGTCTGCAATCTTTTCCATATACTTGCTATCCAAGTCAGTTAATTTTTTTGAGATAGAAGCTGTATCATGGGAAGCCAACACTGTATTATCTTTTGCATTTACTAAAAAAGCATGGGCATCCTTCATCTTCACATAGCTGTTTACATATACGCTAACTTTATCTAGGGACAAATCTGCTGAAATCACACGGACATGGCCTGTATATGATTTAAGCATCCCACAAGCGCTAATAACCTGCTGCCCATTTTCATTTGCATAAGCATCTGTAAAGCCCAGGTTTACCCTAGTCATGCCTGCACGAAACCATTCTGTTTCTGTTATTCCCAAATCCTTTACCGGAAGCAGTTCTTTTCCACCCTCTTGCCCCTCTTCCACACTTTTCGGCTTATAAAGCGTACCATCCTGTTCCGCTACCTGCAGCCCGTCCGGATAATTATTGTCAAATCCCAAATACGAATTTAAAAATCCCTGCAGTTCTTTTCCCTCTAACCTGCACTGTTCAATATCATGTTTCACCGCATTAAACGCCGCCAGGTTTTGTTCAAGCCATGCTTCAATCCTGGCGGACTGCCCTTCTGCTGATGTCTGCAAAAGCTCTTTGGCATTTGATTCAATGGCTCTTTTTGACACGTTGTAAGACAAGCCGACAAGCACTGCAATAATCATAATAATGACAGGAAGAATAATTCCCAATAGCTTTGTCTTTATAGAAATAAATTTTACTTTTTCCTTCCTTCTTTTTTCCATCAGAACACCTCCATACTGATATCCCTAATATTTTACCGACTGGTCATACTGTGCCACATTGCCCGCATCTACTTTCTCAAAAGGGACTAACACATATTTCCTATCCTCTGTTGCGCCATCTATCCCCTTAATGGATTTACCAGCCGCCAGCCGCCCTGCAGCTTCTACTGCAGCAGATATCTGCGAGGACATTGCCTGATACACTGTAAAATCCAGTTTCCCTTCCGTAATTGACTGGCAGCCCTTAACAGAAGCATCAACGCCTAGAAATATAATAGAATCCATATCAGCCTTCGCCTCCTCACATGCTGCAATTGCGCCAAGCGCCATATCATCATTATTCGCTGCCACGCAATCTACCTTATTTCCTGTGTCAAGGAAAATCCCCATAAGTTCTTGAGCCTGCTCCGTGCTCCATCCTGCATTATCCTCAAAAACATAATTAATTTTTTTCCCACTCTTCTCTAACGTCTTTTTCAGGCCATTTGTCCTTCCCTCCGCACCAGAAGCCCCTTTTGGCCCTTTTAGGATTGCGACATTAATTTCCTCCCTGTCCTGATATTTTTCTAATATGTATTCTGCCTGGTACTGGCCAGCCATAAATTCATCCGACGCCACATAAATGTACTTGTCACTTTCTAATTCCTTGTCATCCGGAGCATTATTAAGAAATACAATCGGCATCTCTCCTGCCGCCGCCTTTATATCTGTAACAGTCTCTGAAGAAACCGGGCCGCACAACAAAACATTGCAGCCTTCTTTCAAAGCATCCTTAACCTGGGAATTCTGCGTCTCAACTGAATTTTCCGCATATCCTACCTGAAATGAAGCTCCTGCTCCCTTTGCCTCCTCTTCTAATTGCTTTGCCCATCCCTCATAATAATCCCCACTCTCTATCGCCGCATAATAAATATCAACCCCGTCCCCATTTGTCCCGCTTCCCTTCTGGCATCCGCCTAAAGCCAAAACAGACAATACGCCAACTAAAAACATAATTTTTCTTTTCATAACAATCCCCCATACTGCTTTCGTAAAATCAGCCATGTATCGCAACACGTACTCCCCAAACACACTTAGTTTAACAATTCAGGTCCTGAATGTATGTTAGATTAATTAATAAAATATCAAATATATGTCATAAAAAGGATTCCACTAAACTACAGCACAATTCCTAAAGCATAAGAAATAACGGTGCCAGAAACCTGACACCGCTATTCTAATAATTTTATATATTCTATTTTAATTAACAGCTTCTAAGTACCATTTCTGGCAATTATGCCCATTGTATTCCCACTGCTGGACATTCCCTTTATTTGCTGTATCTGCATTGGTAACCTCTACAACACCTTTACCGCCAGAAGCTTTTGTATATAACGTATAACTTCCATCGGAATTTTTTACCGGCTTATACAACTGTGCATCACAATTTGTATTTTCCCAGATTCCAATGTTTGCGCCATTTGCAGCATAGCCGCCTGATACATCCATATACAATCCGCTGTTCACATTTTTCAGCATATAGCGTTTATTTGTATCAATGCCTGCATCGCCGCTGCCACCAAATGCACTCATAATTGCATCAATAATAGACTGTTGTGTCACCTGGCAAGTATTACGGTTAAACAGCCCTAAACCATATGCCCCATTCACGCCATTATCCCACCATACAGGAACACAGCCATTCTGCCTTGCATATCCGCAGACTTTTGCGGCAAAATCAATGCGGCACACAGCATTTTGCGAATCATGATGCGACTTATCAACAGCTCCATACTCACCAATTACAACCGGATATCCTTTATTGGTAAATTTACTTTTTAATCGCCCAAAAGCATCTTTCAAAGATGCCTCATCACTATACCCCGGCACTTTAGAGCTATCAGTCGCTGCAGCTCCCCACTGTGTATAACTCCCATTTTCTGCAAGGCAAAAATCATATGGGGAATAATAATGGACAGAAATCATAATTCTCTTTTCATTGGAAGGGATTGTGCTGGAACGATAGTTATCAGTCGGAATTACAAAACCATACTCCCCAACCGTATACTCAATATCCGTATTCCATCCCGGCAGCATCAGCCATCTCTTTGCATTGTTCCCACCAGTCTTGCGGACTGTGTCAACAAAAATCTGGTTTAATGAATTGATATTTGCATAATAAGTCCTGTTTGGAGTTCCATAAGTACCGTCAAACTCCTCGTTCATTGACTCAAATATCAGATGCTGGTCATAATCTTTAAACTTATTCGCAATCTGCTTCCAGCAGGCTTCATACTTTTTACGGACTGCCGCCTGGTCTGCCGCATTGCACAGCAGCCATCCACCATCCATTGTGTTGTAGCCATCCCCATGTATATTAATAATAACGTACAAATTATATTTTATACACATATCAACTACTTCCTGGACACGGTTCAGCCATGCAGCATCAATAGTATAAGATGGACCACCCCCCAATTTTACTAAAATAAGAAACCGGAACCCTAATTGATTTAAAGCCGGCATTCTTCACAGCCTTAATCAGGTTTTCAGAAATCGTCGGGTTTCCCCAGTTTGTTTCATGCGGTGTTCCATTAATTACAGACTCTAACTGGTTTCCAAGATTCCAGCCTGCCCCCATCGCTTCTACAATCTGGCTCTGGTTCAACTCCTGAAATGAAGCAGCGCTTGCCTTTGTATCTGCAACACCTGCAACACCCAACATTGACAGTGACATTACTACGACCATCAAAATTGCCAAAAATTTTTTGAATCGCATTGCTTCTCCTTTTTCCGGTCAATACGGCACGCTTTCTCCTATTTAATTTTTATTTTCTGCGCTACCGCTTAACCTCGCTGGCGCATTTAACATACTCATGCTAATATTAATAAATTTTGTTAGATTTGTACAGTATTTTTTTAATTTAATTTATTTTTATCAATTTCACCCATAATTTGTCCATTTTCTTTAAATCAGAGCCATTATTTTTGTATAATTTGCACAAAGGCAGCGATTCTAATTATGACTGACAGCCTGCCGGCTGATTTTGCGGATTGCACAAGGCCGGAGCGCCTGATTCGCCTTCCAGCCGCACAGGTGGATAATTTTTTATTATATTATTACAAGTTTGTTATCGAAACTATAGCAGTATATGGATATGCTCGGGGAGTTAGGAACAAGGGCCGGCAAGCCTGTAACAAAACAAAAAGAACCTGATTTGTACAATAGTGGCTATACGTGAAGAAAAGGCGATATAATCATTTTTAAGATGTTTATATCGCCTTTTCTTACTTTTAAAACTTATATAACCTACAGCCTTTTCATCAGTTCTTCTCTCTGTGCCTCATACCCCGGCTTCCCAAGAAGTGCGAACATATTTTTCTTATAATCTTCCACCCCCGGCTGGTTAAATGGATTTACTCCAAGGATGTAACCACTGACGCCGCATGCAAACTCAAAGAAATAGAAAAGCTGCCCTAAGCAGTATTCATTCTGCTCCGGAATCTTTAATGAAAGGTTTGGCACATTGCCATCCGTATGGGCAAGCTGTGTCCCCTTCATAGCGCTCTTATTGATAAAATCAAGCGTTTTTCCTGTTAAATAATTTAAGCCATCTAAATCAACCGGCTCCTCTTCAATTGTAATATCAAGCGATGGGCTTTCAAGTTCCATAACCGTTTCAAACATAATACGGCTTCCATCCTGGATAAACTGCCCCATAGAATGCAAATCTGTTGTCAAATCTACAGATGCAGGGAAAATTCCCTTCTGGTCCTTTCCTTCGCTTTCCCCATAAAGCTGTTTCCACCACTCTGATACATAGTGGAGCGCAGGCTCGTAGTTACAGAGAATTTCAACGTCTTTCCCCTTACGGTGGAGGATATTACGGATTGCGGCATATTGCAGTGCATTATTTTCCCCAAACTCTTTATTTAAGCACTCTTCCCTCATAGAAGCAGCGCCTTCCATTAATTTGGTAATATCTGCGCCGCTGACAGCGATTGGAAGAAGCCCAACAGCCGTCAGTACAGAATAACGCCCGCCAACATCATCTGGTACTACAAATGACTCATAGCCTTCCTCTGCTGCAAGGTTCTTTAATGCCCCCCTTGCTTTATCTGTTGTTGCATAAATCCTCTTTGCTGCGCCTTCCTTGCCATATTTCTCTTCCAACATCCCTTTAAAGATACGGAAGGCTACGGCAGGCTCTGTGGTTGTGCCGGACTTACTGATAATATTTACAGAAAAATCCCTGTCACCAACCACCTCAATTAACTGTTTAAGGTATGTCCCACTTAAATTATTTCCACAATAGTAGATTTCTGGTGTTTTACGGATTTCCTTAGATACACTGTTATAAAAACCATGCCTTAAAAATTCAATTGCTGCCCTTGCCCCAAGATAAGAACCGCCTATACCAATCACAAGAAGCACTTCTGAATCTGACTGGATTTTCTTTGCAGCCTCCAGAATCCTTCCAAACTCTTCCTTGTCATAGTCAACTGGAAGGTCAACCCAGCCTAAGAAATCATTACCAGCCCCACTTTTGGATACTAATACATCCTTTGCGTCATTTGCAATCTTTTCCATAGACTTCACTTCGTCTTCTGAAATTACATTCTTTGCCAGACCATATTCAAATTTAACCTGATTTGCCATAATCCCTCCATTCTGCCGCATGAAACGGCAACCAAATTTTGCTATTTATATTCTAGCCAATTCATCTTCCCAAATCAAGACAAAATGACTATTTTTTTTAATAAATATTAACTGTTGTTACTACTCCTTACCAAAATTCATAATATAGGAAAGGTCTTCTCACATTTATAGGAGTGTGTTATACTCTGATTAAATGTATTTAGACAGTTTATGTTTTTTGCAGCTATAATCCAGGAAAGGAAGTGGCGTTATGGGATTGACAGAGGGAGAGCGCAGGAAGGATGAGAAAATTAATGGTGTGGTTTATAACATGTCGCCTGCTCCAGGATACCAGCACATGATTGTTAATGGCAATATCTATTCAGTAATTAAACAGGGATTAAAAAACAGCATATGCCTTGTATCTATAGAAAATTTGGATTTTAAGTACCATCCTGAGATAAATGACGACTACCTGTGTCCCGATCTTATGATTATCTGTGACCGAAAGCATCTAAAGGGGGGTGCCTATAGCGGAATCCCCAAGTTTATTGCAGAAACACTGAGTCCGTCAACTGCCAAAAGAGACAAAACCGAGAAAAAGGAGATTTATGAAAAGGCCGGGGTGGAGGAATATTGGATTGTATCACCACAGGGTTCCGTTGAGATTTATTATCTGAAGGATGGCGGCTATGTGCTGCAGGAAAGTTATATGCTGCAGCCTGACCCAGAGGTGGAATATTATAATGCAGAAACCCTGATAAGCCTGAGAGGGTTTCCTCATATAAAAATGACACTGGGAGAAATCTTTGAAGGAGTAGAATCATAGAGTATGAAACGCAAATATATTATAGGCAGTTTAGCAGCATTTCTTTTCGTAATTATATTGTTTTATATATTCCTCAATCTGTTTTTCACAGGCACTAAACTTTGGGGAACATTAATGCCACATACTACATTAAATGTAGATAATATGGATTCTTCCACAAAATACAACGACTATTACGAAGAAACATACTATGGACAGCCGCGCGATCCAAACGGCTGCTATGAAAACCCTCCAAGATATACAGAATCTGAGCTATTTGGCAAAGAATGCCATTTTATATTTTATGGCGAGGTATTATCCTGTGATAATTATGTATTTGAAAAAGAATATGAAGGAAGGTTTGAAAAAACTCCCATTACATATTCCTGCCACATCATAAAGCTGGCAATAAAGCACGGCATTTATGGACATTTTAAAAAGGGACAGGAAGTTTACCTGCTTTGCCGCTGGCATTATACGCCCCAAAACAACTTGAATATCAATCCTTGGGTTTAAGTAACATCCAAACAGCATGTTTAGAAAAAGAGCCAACAATGGAAAATTATATTGGACAAGCAGATGCAATAATCAAATTGGAGAAACTTCTATTTATGTTATTAACCGGGATAATGGCAGTGATATTTTTGAAAAATACATATATCGAAGGCCATTTAACACAACAAAAATGCCACAATACCCAAAGGATATTGTGGCATTTTTGTTTTACCTCTGTAACATTACACAGAGACTAATTCCTCTCTGGCTCAAGGTTCCCAAATTTCGTAAGGTGTGATATCCATGCCAGTTTTACTTTTCCCGTAGGTCCGCTTCGCTGCTTGGCAATTATCACTTCCGCTACCCCTTTATCCTCTGTATCCGGGTTATAATATTCATCACGGTAAAGGAACATTACCATATCTGCATCCTGCTCAATCGCACCAGATTCACGCAAATCCGAAAGCATCGGCCGCTTATCCGGGCGCTGCTCTACCGCACGTGATAGCTGGGACAATGCAATTACTGGGACATTCAATTCCCTTGCCATAACCTTAAGGGAACGGGATATATCCGAAATCTCCTGCTGGCGGTTCTCTCCCTTGCGTTTCCCAGACCCCGTCATCAACTGTAAATAGTCGATAATTACAAGATCAAGCCCTTTGCTCAATTTCAACTTCCTGCACTTTGTACGCAGCTCCGAAGCAGTAATGCCGGATGTGTCATCTATCACAAAATTCGTATTCCCTATCCTCCGCACACTGTCCACAAGCCTTACCCAGTCTTCATCCTCTAAAGACCCCGTCCGTATCTTCTGGAAATCCACTTTTGAATTCATGGAAAGAAATCTTTTTACAATCTGTTCCTTACTCATTTCCAGGCTAAACATCGCAATTGTCCCAGAACCATGCAGCGCGATATGCTCTATCAGATTGAGGACAAACGAAGTTTTTCCCATTGCAGGGCGTGCAGCAATTAATACCAAATCAGACTTTTGAAGCCCTGCCGTCTTAAAATCCAAATCACGAAAGCCTGTCTCAATCCCTGTAATATGCCCTTCTTGCTTTGATGCCTTTGAAATCTCATCCAAAGCCCTCAAAACAACCTGGCTGATTGGCTCAAACTCACTACTGGATCGCTGCTGCAGGACATCAAAAATATCCTTCTCCGCTGTATCTAAAATATCCTCCAATGGCTGGTTGTCCATATAACAAAGGTTCGCGACCTTTTCTGCCGCCTGGATTAGCCGCCGCTCCACCGCCTTGCTGCGCACAATGTCCGCATAATACTTAATATTTGTAGAGGTTGGGACACTTAACATCAGCCCAGCGAGATATTCCTGGCTGGAAAGTTCTGGAGAAGTCTCCATTTCCCTCAGTTTATCCTGAAGCGTTATTACATCTGCCGCAATTCCGCTACGGTACAAATCTACCAGAGCCTGAAATAATTCCGCATACTGCCCCTGATAAAAATCCTGTGGCTCCAACATTTCAGAACTGACAAGTATGGCATCCTTGTCCATCATCATAGAGCCAATCACCGCACGTTCAGCTTCTGAACTATGAGGCGGTATTCTTTTAATTATTGCTTCATCCATGTGTTATGCCTCTTTTACAACCACCTTTAACTCACCTGTAACCTTCTGGTGAAGCTTAATCGGCATCATATACACCCCTGGGCTTTTAATCGGCTCATTCAGCACCATTTTCTTTTTATCTAACTCATAGCCAAGCTGTTCTTTCGCAGCCAAGGCCACTTCCTTTGTCGAAACAGAGCCAAAGCTCCTTCCGCCAGAACCGGTTTTAATTGAAACAGTAACTGATTTTTCTTTTAGTTCTTCAGCAAATGCCTTTGCATCCTCCAGCTTTTCCAAAGCCACCTTTTCTTCATGCTGCTTCTGGAGTTTTAATTCATTTCTGTTTTTTGCCGTCGCTTCAACCCCAAGCTTTTTCTTTAACAGAAAATTCCTTGCATAGCCATCATTTACCTTTACCAATTCGCCCTTTTTCCCAAGCGATTTTACATCCTCCAATAAAATAACTTCCATTATGCCTCTCCTTCCGTAATCATATTGTCTATTGTTTCCCGGAGGAGATTCTTTGCATCCCCAACCGATATATCCTTTAACTGCGCCCCAGCAACATTAATATGCCCGCCGCCGCCAAGCCTTTCCATCATAACCTGGACATTTAACTCATCAATCGAGCGTGCGCTGATATGGACTTTCCCATTATATTTTGTCAATACAAATGACGCCTTCACACCATTAATATCTAAAAGTGAATTGGCAATCTTGGCGCCAAGCACAGTTGGGCTTTCCACGCCCTGTGCAGAACTTTCAGCAATCGCATACTCCCCGCGGTACAGTTCTGTATCCTGGATTGCCGCCGCCTTCACTTTGTATTCCTCTATGTTTTCCCGGAATGCCTTCCTGACACGGACGGCATCTGCACCATTTCTCCTTAGGTATGCCATTGCTTCAAATGTACGCACCCCTGTTTTATTGGAAAAATAATTTGTATCAATCATAATTCCAGCATACATTGCATCTGCCTCTGCTGGATGAAGCCGCAGGCCATTTCCGATATACTGGGAAATCTCTGCAACCATTTCACTTGCCGAAGATGCATATGGCTCAATATAGAACAAAACTGCCTTTGCAATTGCATCCCCTGCCTGACGGTGGTGGTCAATCACCACAACAGACTGCGCCTGGTCAATCAGTTCTGGGCATTCTGTATAGCTCCCCCTGTTCACATCAACAATAACAAGAAGAGTTGATTCATCTACAATTTCTTTTGCTTCATTTCCGTCAATCATCATATCCTGTTCATATTCTTTAGAATAAAAACGTTCACGTATAGGGTTTACGGAAGAGTTGACTTCATTTAAGACAATATGCGCTTTTCGGTTCAAAGTCTTTGCAATCCGGTAAATTCCGACAGATGCCCCAAAAGAATCTGTATCGCCAATCGAATGCCCCATAACGACAACCCGTTCCTTGCCTTCAATCAGCTCTTTAAGTACATGTGCCTTTACCCTTGCTTTTACCCTTGTATTTCTCTCTATCTGGACACGTTTCCCTCCAAAAAACTGCTCTTTTTCACCATTTTTTACAACAGCCTGGTCACCGCCGCGCCCTAGCGCAAGATCCATTGCAGCACGTGCCCATTCATAGCGCTCCATATAAGTGCCTTTCCCAACGCCAATCCCAATACTAATTGTTGCACTTTGGTCATATCCCAGGTTAATATTCCGTATTTCTTCCAAAATAGAAAACCGGCTGCTAATCAACCCATCTAACTGGCTCTGTTTAAAGGCAAAGAAAAATTTATCCTTTTCTAGTTTTTTAGAAATCGCATCAATCCCCTGCATGTATTTATTTACTTTCCTGTCAATCAGGGCAATCGTCAAAGACTGGCGCACCTCGTCAATGCTGTCAATCAACTCATCGTAATTATCAATATATAAAAGCCCTACAACAAGGTTTTCCGCCTCACGCACCTTTTCCAGGTTAATAATCTCTGTTTCCTCATACAGGCACATAGAAATAATCTGCCCTGTTTCCATCAACTGGTTCAGCGGCAAATCAGGCTCCCCATCCTGCGCACACTCCAACAGTGGGCTGAGCACACATCGGTAATAACGTTCCTGCGCCTGCACATGGATCACCTTTTCTTCTGGTTCCTTCGGAAATTTTCCACGGGTAATCTCTGGAAAAATATTAGTAATGCTCCTTCTTGCCGCTTTTTTATTCACAATAACTTCTAAGAACCGGTCATTCCCCCATAAAAGCTGGCCTTCTTCGCTTAACACGCCATATGGGACGTCCAATCCCTTTAACAGGTTTGTCTGCGTCTGCCCATAGCTGGCAGCAAATTCCATCAAATCCCGCCGTATCCTCTTTCTGCTGGTAAAATAAACCAGGCAGGATATCAAAGTATATATTACCCAGAAAATACCGCTGATAATTCCTGCCTTACGGTTTGTCAGAAAAATTTCTATATTCAGCAATAAAAATAAAATACACAGGATAAACGGCCAGTAAAGACAGGCCCGCAACGCCCCCTTTAGTTGTATTTTTTGTTTCATAATCCTGAACCAACCTCCCTGCCAGAAAATTCTGACTATTGACTTATGATTATAACATCAATCTAAATCTCCGTCAAACCAACGCCCTGATGCCCCACATGGCAGCACCAAACCATTTTTTGACACTGGAAGGCCAATCTCTTGTGCTTCTGCCTTACCGCCAAACTTCGGGACAAGCGCTGTCCCAAGCATATAGGAAAGCACTGCTGGCTGCAATCCTGTTGTATATGAATTAATCAGGAAAAATAGCGGCTTTTCACTTAAAAGCTTTACACATAACTGAATCAGCGGAAATACTCCTTCTTCTATTTTCCAAATTTCCCCTTTCGGTCCCCTCCCATAGGAAGGCGGGTCCATAATAATGCCATCATAATGATTTCCCCTGCGGATTTCACGCTCTACAAACTTTACACAATCATCAACAAGCCAGCGTATCGGCGCCTCCAAAAGCCCAGAAGCCGCCGCATTTTCCTTTGCCCATCCTACCATCCCTTTGGATGCATCAACATGCGTCACAGACGCACCTGCCGCTGCCGCTGCTAGTGTTGCGCCCCCTGTATAGGCAAAAAGATTTAATACCTTCACTGGCTGTTTTGACTGTTTAATCTTGCCGCCAACCCAATCCCAATTAACCGCCTGTTCTGGAAAAAGCCCTGTATGCTTAAACTGAAACGGCTGAAGGCAGAAGGTAAGCGTTTTATAATGCACCTGCCAGATATCTGGTAAACCAAAAAACTCCCATTCCCCGCCGCCTTTATTACTGCGGTGGTAATGCCCATTCGGCTTTTTCCATCCTCTGTGCTTTTTTGGCGTGTCCCAGATCACTTGCGGATCAGGGCGCACCAAAATATATTCCCCCCACCGCTCCAGTTTTTCCCCTCCGGATGTATCAATTACTTCATAATCCTCCCATTGGTTTGCAATCCACATAATTCACCTCATTTCTGCAAAGCCGCGCCATATTTAATATGACGAAAAACGTCCTGCTATCTCACGGATAGAACTTGCATTATTTTGGTTTGCATTTACTACAACAAGCAAGTCTTCCATTTATTGGCAGATTAACATCTATGCCCCTTCGTGTCAACTAGTTACTATTCACAGCCAATCGTAGCCGGACTTAAGGAAATAAAAAATATCTTC
>CAJUJR010000036.1 GCA_910586605.1 uncultured Lachnospiraceae bacterium
AGGGGAAGAGATTTTTTATTGAGATCCGGCTACGATTGGCTGTGAATAGTAACCTGTTCATGCGTTTAATTTGGATAGAAATGAAAAAACAGTTGACAAGAAAAGCAAATTTGGTGTATACTCTTTAAAATTTACATAAAGGAGGACACTAAAGTGGGCGAAATTATCGGTGAAGGGATAACATTTGACGACGTATTATTAGTACCGCAGTATTCTGAGGTAATTCCAAATCAGGTTTCATTAGCAACAAATTTAACAAAGACAATACAGCTGAATATTCCTATGATGAGTGCAGGGATGGATACAGTTACAGAGTACCGTATGGCGATTGCGATGGCAAGGCAGGGAGGGATTGGCATTATCCATAAGAATATGTCAATTGAGGCGCAGGCTGATGAGGTTGATAAAGTAAAGCGTTCAGAGAATGGAGTAATCACTGACCCATTTTATCTGTCTCCGGAGCATACATTGGAAGATGCCAATAATTTAATGGCGAAATTTCGGATTTCCGGCGTACCAATTACGGAAGGGAAAAAGCTGGTAGGGATTATTACAAACCGGGATTTAAAATTTGAAACGGATTTTAGCAAAAAGATTAAGGAATCTATGACGTCAGAATCCCTGATTACGGCAAAGCAGGGAATTACTTTGGACGAAGCAAAAGAAATTCTGGCAAAATCTAGAAAAGAAAAGCTCCCTTTAGTGGATGATGAAGGAAACCTGACGGGGCTGATTACAATTAAGGATATTGAAAAGCAGATAAAATACCCTCTGGCTGCTAAGGATTCACAGGGACGCCTTCTCTGTGGCGCGGGAGTCGGGGTAACGGCTAATATTTTAGAGCGTGTAGACGCCCTTGTGGCAAAGCATGTGGATTGCATTGTGGTTGATTCAGCACATGGACACAGCGCAAATGTAATCAAATCAGTAAAGATGGTACGTGATGCATATCCTGATTTGCAGATTATTGCTGGGAATGTTGCTACGGCAGAAGCAACAGAAGCTTTGATAAAAGCTGGTGTCAACTGTGTTAAAGTCGGAATTGGACCTGGTTCTATCTGTACTACACGTGTTGTTGCTGGTATTGGTGTCCCACAGATTACGGCAATTATGAATTGCTATGAAGCTGCAAAGAAATATGATGTGCCAATTATTGCAGACGGTGGTATTAAATATTCTGGTGATATGACTAAAGCGATTGCAGCAGGAGCAAGCGTCTGCATGATGGGAAGTATTTTTGCTGGATGTGATGAGAGTCCTGGGGATTTTGAATTATTCCAGGGGCGTAAATATAAGGTATACCGTGGTATGGGTTCTATTGCAGCGATGGAAAATGGCAGTAAAGACCGTTATTTCCAGGCGAATGCTAAGAAACTTGTCCCAGAAGGCGTAGAAGGGCGCGTGGCATATAAGGGGACAGTTGAAGATACTGTGTTCCAGTTGATGGGCGGCCTGCGTTCAGGAATGGGATATTGTGGAGCTGGAGATATAGAAAGCTTGCAGAATCATTCTAAGTTTGTGAAAATTTCAGCAGCATCCTTGAAAGAAAGCCATCCGCATGATATCCATATAACGAAAGAGGCTCCAAATTATAGTGTGGAATAAAAATATAGTACTTATATATAGATTAGAGTGTGTACTGTGAAAAATGTTCAGGAAACAGGCAGATGATAAAACAATGAAAAAACTTACTAGGGCGAAAAAAAGACAGCTTAAACGTGTACTTATTATTGCAGGGGTGGCATCAGCAGTGTCGCTCCTGGTTATCCTTATTTTTATTTTAGTGATACGTGGGATTTCACCTAAATTTACAGAGCAAGCCAAAGAAGATGAATTGGATTATACATTGATAAAAGTGGGGAAGCCGTTGATTTCAGAAAAGTTTCTGACAAAAAATGTAAATTCCAGGCCAGGGACGCCATTGGAAAATATTACTGGGGTAGTAGTCCATTATACTGCAAATCCTGGTACAGATGCAAAGGCTAACCGCAATTATTTTGAATCCAGGAAAGACTGCCCAGATGAAGGGCAGTATAAAGTGAGCAGCCACTTTGTGATTGGCTTGGATGGTTCTATTATCCAATGCATCCCAGAAAATGAGATAGCCTATGCTTCCAATAAGAGGAATAGTGATACAATTTCTATAGAGTGCTGCCATCCTGACGACAGTGGGAGATTTACTGAAAAAACATACCATTCCCTGGTGCATCTTGTTTCCTATTTGTGTGATAAATATGAAATTCCGATAAAGCAGGTAATACGCCATTATGATGTGACACAAAAAGAATGTCCAAGATATTTTGTAAAGCATCCTGAGTCATGGCGGAAGTTCAGGGAAGATATTACCACATATCTAAAAAAGAAGGAGTCAGAAGAGTAATTTTAGTGAAAACAGAGATTTTATCTCTGTTTTTTTATTACATTTGTATATTGCTATTTTTTGGATAGGTGCTATAATGGGATTCACAAACAAATTGACAGATACATATGTGACAATTGGATTTTAGGAAAATATGGAAACAGTACATGGAAGGGAGAGGGATAGCAGAAAGGGACTATATGAAAAAATACAGGATATGGTTTATAGCTGCCACTATGCTCCTGTTTTGGGGTGTATACTTTTATGGTGGGAGATCAGAAGCAGCAACTTATACAAACAATGAAATTGGGACACTGGATAAGATTGGCGTATATGAAGATAAAGAAGGCGGATATTCCCATATAGGGATAAAATTATACTGGGATGATATGCTGGTGGCGTATGCCCTGGATACCTACCGCAAGGAGAATGGTAATTGGGTATATCTTGCCACAAATTATAATGGCACAATTTATAATCTGACAACGGATTATTTCCCGTCGGATTCCTTAATCCGTGTATATAAGACGGGGGCGAGGTTTGGCGTTCCGATTAATGCATTTCGGAATGGGAAGTCAGAGTACAGTGTGACCATTGAGGAAATGCAGCTTGGGAAATTTAATTATAAGTCACTTGAGATGGCAAATATACCAGCGGGGACATTTGGTACAATAAAAAATGTTTTTAATTATACCTTCTTGCCAACAAAGTCAGAGCAAATAGTATGTTCCAATGTTGCACAGTCAAGGTCTTATACGATTCGCGCCTATAGTGTCCGTAATATCCGGCCTGGGGAAGAGATCCCAGCAGATACTGGAGGTGGGCAGATAACAAGTCCAGGTAAAGCATATTATAATGGCAGCGGCTATTGCCTGACAAAGCTTCCAGAGGTTACCTATGGGAAGGCTGGATACAGCGCTGTGTTCCAGGGCTGGCATAGTGCTAAGGCTGGCGGAAAACAGTACCAGGCTGGCGATATCCTAAAAAATGGTGATACATTATATGCAAGGTGGAATGTTACAGCAAATGAGTATACTGTCAATTGTGTGGATGTACTTGGTGAAAATGCGAATGGAACAGTTTTAGGCAGGACAACATGGAAAGCAAAATGTGATGAAAAGGTTAGTGGGGAAAAGGCTGGGACAGATAAAACCCCAGGTGCGTACTATCCAGATTGCCATTACACAGGCGCGACGACAGCAACTGTAACGGCATCTGGTGCAACGGTATACCGTTATTTTTCTTATGAAAATTATCCAGTCCGTTTTATAGACCAGATTGAAAGTGGTACAAGGAAAGGGGAGATGCTTCACAGTACATCGGAGGATAGAGAGTTTAATACAACCGTTTCCGGTGCAGATTTAGGAGATAACCAACAGGCGGGTGCTTATTATAAAGGGTATTGTTACAGTGATTGTACAAGTTCTAAAGTAACAGCACAGGGGACGACAGTTTACCGTTATTTCCGGCCGGCTTGTTATTCTATTGTGTTTGATGGAAATGGTGCGACGGGCGGCACGATGGAGAAGCTGGAAGGCTGTTTGTACGATGATATGGTTGATTTACCACGAAATGAATATCAGAGGGTAAGCCAGGTTTTGTTATACCGTAATCAGGAAAAGCTGCCAGAGGAGACAACAGAAATGGCAGTAACCCATAAATTTTTGGGCTGGGCAGAAGAACCAGATGGTGTGGTAAAATATCCGGATATGGGTTCTTTAAGAAATATTACAGAACAGGAGAAAGAAGTAATATTATATGCTGTCTGGAGTGAGGAGAAAATTGTGCCTCCAAGCATTCCTTCCCAGATTGGTTATCATTTCTTGGGTTGGGCAAAAGAGCCGGACGCCCAGAATGCTATGACACAGGTTTCTGTAAGCGGTTCTGTAGAATTATACGCTGTCTGGAAACAGGAGGCAGTAAAATATCATGTGGAATATTATAAGGAAAATTTGAGTGGGGAGTATGAACTTGCTTCTAGTTATGAATTTGAAGGTTATAGTGGAGAAGCTGTAACACTTGATTCTGTTGATAAAATTTACCCTGGTTTTACCTTAGATGGGGCGTCTTCACAATTGAGCGGCCAGATAAAGCCAGATGGAAGCCTGATTCTGTGCGCCTATTTTAAACGGGATGCATATGAACTTTCCTTTGATTTAAATGGTGGGAAAGTGCCTTCAGAAGGCGCTGGCTTTGGAAAAGAGAAGATAAGGTTTGGTAAAAACATTTTTCTGCCTACAACAGTGCCGCTAAAGGAGGGATATATTTTTCAGGGATGGTCTTTGGAGGCAGATAATGATGCTGTTTTGCTTAGCCCAGGGGATAGCTTTGTGGCCCAGAACCATGATACGGTGTTATATGCACAGTGGAAGCCGCTCCGCTTTACAGTAAAATATGATAATAATGCAGCATACAGTAAAGTCCCAGGTATCAGCGGTACGGTAGAGGATACAGAATATGTTTACCAAAAGGACTCTTATGCCAGTAAAACTTTATTTAAAGCTTCTGATGCAAAGGTGGTTGCATGGAACAGTAAACCAGATGGTAGCGGAATTTCTGTATTGCCTGGTACAAATATGAAAGGGTTGTTTGATTCCTGTAAAACTCTTACATTATATGCAATCTGGGAACATGACACTAAAAATGCAGCGTCCTTTCAGCTTACCATATGGGCAGAGGCAGAAAAAGATGGGAAAGTGCAGAAGGAACAAATAGATACGTTGCTTTTACAGGGAAAAGCAGGGGAGAAAATTAGTGCAGCGCTTCTCCGGCTTTACCAGGATGTACTGCAGGGAGAAGAGGCCATATATTTTTATAAAGGTTATGAAGTGGTTAATGTAAAAGAGTTGGAGCAGGTAATTTCTATGGAATCAGATACAGATGTTGCTTTAACTGTAAAGAAGAGGAAATGCAGCATATCTTTCCAAGGAAACCTTGATAAGCCGGAAAACCAGATACAGGGTGTGACAACAGAGTTCGGGGAAAAAATAACGCTGCCTGATAAATTGTCGGACGGAGCAAAAATTGATCGGTTTGAAGACAGCAGGGGAAATGTCTATGTTCCGGGAAGTGCTATTACATTAGAACATAATTTAGTGTTATTTGTCCAACATGCAGTATATTTACATGATGAAACAGGGAAGGAGAAAGAACAGGTTCTCTATGTAACAAGAGGAACAGATTATATTTTGCCAGAACTGAAAAAAATAGGTTACCGTTTCCTTGGGTGGTATAGCGCAGATGGGAAGAAAGCTGGAGATGCAGGCGATACGATAAAAAATATCCTGAAACGCTGTGATTATTATGCTAAATGGTCGGAGCCGCTTACTTATCATATATCTTATGATATGGAGGGATTTGATATTAAGATATTGGAAAATAATATCTCTTATTATCAATATTCCAAGGAAACTATTCTGCCAAATGCCAGCCAGGTTTCGGTTCCGGAAGGTTATCAGTTTGCAGGCTGGTATTACAGCGACGATATTGACAAGAAACCAGTTGCTGTTATTTCTGCTTCTGAACACGGCGACAAAATTCTAAAGCCGCTTTTAATAAAGAAAGCAGGCAACGATGAAGATAAAGACAAAGATGATAAAAATCCTGTACAGGATGGCGATGGAAATACGCCGCCTGACACAGATAAAAATCCTGGCAGTTCTGATGCAAACCAAGAAGATAAGCCTGGCGACAGCATCATAAATAAAGACAAGGATTCGCTTCACAATAAACAACAGACCCAAAAGAAAGGAAAACTGGTAAAGGGAAGTACTTTCTGGAAAGGAAATCTGAAATATAAAGTGATTTCAACTGCAAAGGGAAAAGAAAGTGTAAAAGTGGTAGGAAGCCGCCAAAAAGGAAAGAAACTTTCTGTCCCGGCTAAAGTGCCATATGGTAAGCAGGTATTTGCTGTTATAGGAATTGGGGAAAAGGCATTTTATAAGGCAAGTAAGCTGACAACAGTTATTCTTTCCAAAAATATTAAGAAAATTGGGGTGAAAGCATTTGCACAGATGAAAAATTTAAAAAGTATTACAATTGGGAAAGGGATAGAGGAAATTGCAAAGTCAGCATTCCAGAAAGACAAGAAACTGAAAAAAGTTGTAATTAAGGGCAAGAAGCTTGCCAAAATAGGAAAGAAAGCTTTTGCGCAAATTCATCCAAAAGCAACAATTAAAGTAGTAAAGAGTAATAAGAAAACTTCTAAAAAATTTTTAAAAGCTTCTGGTTTGAAAAAAACAATTAGAATTTGTTGATGGCTTACTACTTACAACCAAATGTCCGGGCATGCTCACATGCAAGTATGCGACATGCCCATCCGCTTGGCTATGCTGTTAGAGGAAATTAACTTTTTTAAAAATGGTTATGGGTAAGGGCGATAAGGAAATAAAAACCTTAGAGTTCCAGTGATAATACTTTATTGGCCGGCTGATACTGTGTATAGTTTACGCCGGCTGATTTCATCATCCGTTTTGCAGCGATTACAGAGGATGTACCTGAATATTTATCACTTAAATAAATAACCTCAGCTATGCCAGCTTGAATCAAGGCTTTGGTACATTCGTTGCAAGGAAACAGAGTGGTATATATCCTGGCATGAAGCATATTAGTCCCTGTATAATTCAAAAGTGCGTTTAGTTCTGCATGGCAGACATAAAGATACTTGCTATCCAAATCAGAAGATGCTTCCCGTTCCCAAGGATATTCATCATCAGAACAGCCCCGTGGCATTCCATTATAACCAACAGAAAGAATTTTGTTGTCCTGGCTGACAATGCAAGCTCCTACACTGGTATGGGGGTCTTTGCTTCTCAGTGCAGATAAAAGGGCAATCCCCATAAAATATTCGTCCCATTTCAGATAATCTGTTTTTTTCATGATATTCCTCAATGTAAAATATGTAAAACATAAGCCGCTGTTTTGCAGCGTCTGACAGCTTTGTTGGCAGGTTTTACGTAGGTTAAGTAAAATAATATATAGTGAAAAAGCTGCCCACACCCTGGCAGCTTTCTGGGTTAATTATGCAATTTTGTTAACAGCTAATGTCATACGTGAAATCTTTCTGGAAGCAGTTTTTTTATGATAAACGCCTTTGCTTGCAGCTTTATTGATTTCAGAAATTGCTGCTGTTAATGCAGTTTTAGCAGTAGTTTTGTCATTTGCAGCGATTGCAGCATCTACTTTTTTAATAGAAGTCTTTACTTTAGACTTGATAGCTTTGTTTCTTTCTGCATTTCTGCGGTCAACTAAAATTCTCTTCTTTGCTGATTTAATGTTAGCCATTTTTACACCTCCCTGCTTATATTTTTTATTCTTGCAGTGCGAATAATTAAATTTCACACTGCACACCCTATATATAATATAGAAAGAGACAACTTTTGTCAATACAAAAAATGAATATAGAAAGAAAAGTTACTATTCTCTGCTTATTTTTAAATAAGCAGTCTCATTGTGCTTATATTACTTCAGCGGCTGAATATTGATAAATTTTATGCAGAATATATTTTCAGCTGCAGGGCGGAAGAATGAGTGGCAGCGAGTGCTGCAACAATTTAACAAAGAAAAAGGGGGATTTGTTTATGTATGAGAAGCGGACGGACCTTGCTATTGAAGTACGGGAGAGTTTCCCTAAGGATGATGTTGAGATAGAGGGAGTTCTTCTTCAGAAAGAGCGGCATGGGCAAGTGTGGGTGACTACTGTGGACATCAGAAATGAAAAAGGGGCAAGTGATATGAAAAAGCCTATTGGAACGTATGTCACATTGGAGTTCCCGATGGGAAGTTATCAGACGGATGATTTAAAAAAAAGTAGGGAAACTGTTATTATACAGATAAAAAAAGTCATACAGAAGATGATTCAGCAAATTGAAAAAGAAGAGAAGAAGGCATGTCCATTATTGTTATTATCTGGGCTTGGAAACCGTTTTGCAACGCCAGATGCGTTAGGACCATATGTTTTAGAAAATATTACGATGAACCGTCATGTAAAGAGAGAATTTGGAGATGTCTTTGATACGAAAGGAAGGGTATTATGTGGCATTTCCCCAGGGGTAATGTCTCAAACAGGGATGGAAAGCCGTGAAATTTTAAATGGGATTGCAGCAAGGGTAAAGCCTGATGTGTTACTTGTTGTGGATGCCTTGGCATCACGTAGTGTAAACCGCCTTTGTAGGACAATCCAGATTACGAATACTGGGATTTCACCAGGGGCTGGAATTGGAAATAACCGGAATAAAATTAATAAAGAAACAATAGGTGTTCCTGTAATTGCGATTGGCGTCCCAACTGTAGTAGATGCTGGGACAATAATTTATGAAGCGTTAGAAAATGCATTATCAAAGGAAGGATATCAGGAAGAAGAAATTTTTCAATTTTTTCAGTCAATTGCAAGCAAAGAAACAAAAGATTTATTTGTGACGCCAAAAGATATTGATGAGGAAATACGTCAGGTAGGGATGATGATAGCAGAAGGGGTAGCTGCTTATGCAGAGGAATGTGAAGTACCAAGAAGCGTATGAAAGCCAAATGCCTCACTGCCAAGCGACGGGGCATGGCGGAGCTTTTCTTTGGCAAGTTCGCCCTAAGGAACTGTAAATAAATTATTTTATCATTTTGCTTGTCTATTTCTTCGATTGCACATGTCAAAAATCCTCAGCGTAGCCCGCTACGCCTACGTTTTTTGACATGCACCCTCAAAGAAATATCCAGCGCAAACTGACAATTAATTTATTTACAGTTCCTAAGGGCGGGGGATTTGGCTCTAGCGGCAGTCGCCAAACGGACATTTAAGAATGTCTGCTTGGCTCGTTGCTTTGCGGGAATAAAAATAATATTCCCACCATACCTCTAAATTTGGAACAAATCTCCTGCAAAGTGTGAAACGCATCTTATAAAAAGCAATTTTAAACTCGCTCTAAGGTGCTTAAATAGAATTACAATAATTCATATAGGAGATAAGGGAGGCATATAATAATACAGTGTAGGAATGGGCAAAGTGAAAGGTTTGGGAAAATTATGGAAAAATCAAAGAACAGGAAAAATGTTTCTGGCTTTTATATTTTCTTAGTTATTGTGTTTTTTATTTGGACAGGTATTCTTTTGTGGTCTGGTTTAAAACAGTCTCATGTCAGTGACAGGCTGCAAAAGGAGGTTGTAAAACTTTTTATAGAAAAAGGTGGTTCTAAGGCGGATCTTCTGGATTATCTACAGGCAGACAGCAGCACATCTGCTTTTGCCAGAAGGTCATTATCCCAAACGGGCGCTTTGGCTTATTTAATCCAAAATGAGGGAGAAATCCCAGAAGAGTCCCAGAATCAGGTAGTGGAACTTGTTTCACTTTTTTCAGGGAAAAATACAAATGAAGTTTTTTGGAGTACTGCTGCCAGCCAAAAGGCAAAGGAAATGGAGCTTTTTTGGAAATCAGACAAGAAAATTGCTCAGTTAGAAGGGAAAGAAAAGATATTGGCATCCAAGGAAAAAGAAAATGGCTCTGGAGTAAATAAAGAAGAAAAAGAAACAGAGGAGGAGACAGAGTCTCCGCAAACAGAAAAACTAGCTGTACCAACGCAAAGCATTGTGCTCTTCCAAAATGGAAGTCCAGATATCACATCTATAAATAATGGAATCCTTAAACAGGAGAACGAAGATAATGATACTGTAGCTTGCGATGGGAAAAAAGAACTTGCAGCAAATTTAGATATGATTTATAAATTAGAGAAAAGTTACAGCCGTTCTTATTTATTACAGAAATTTTTTATAACCGATTCATCTACTTCAATTGATAATGCTATATTCCAGACAAAAGAACTGTTAAATATGGATTTGACGGTAAAAAAGAAAAAAGAGCCGCAGATTTTAATTTTACATACGCATGGCGCGTCTGAAGCATTTGTAGATAGCAGGAAAGGGAAAAAGGAGGATTCTATTATAGGGGTTGGAACAGAGTTAGCCAGGATTTTATCAGAGAAATATGGCTATCAGGTTCTGCATGATAAGACAGAGTATGATAAAATTAATGGTAAAATTGACCGCAATAAAGCATATAACAATGCATATAACGGCTTACAAAAGACTTTGAAAAAATATCCTTCGATTGATATTGTGATTGATTTGCACCGGGATGGAGTTGGGAATAATGTGAAAAGGACAACAGTGATTGATGGGAAAAGGACGGCACAGGCTATGTTTTTTAATGGATTGTCGCGCAATGCTTCTGGTGACATTGCCTATCTGCAGAATGATAACTTACAGGGAAACCTTGCCTTTAGCCTTCAATTAAAGATTGCCTCCATGAAGCGTTTTGCTGATTTTGCCCGCCCTGTTTATCTAAAAGGCTACCGTTATAATATGCATTTCCGCAAGCGTTATACATTAATAGAGCTTGGCAATGAAAACAATACAATCCAGGAGCAGAAAAATGCCGCCGCCCCTCTTGCTATGGTGATTGATGCTGTTTTACAGGGGAAGTAGTTGTTTGGGAAAAAATTTTATGCTACAATATAGCGGCGTGGAAAAAATGTATTGTTGGAAAGGACAAAAGAATGGAAAAAATAGAGCAGTCGCATATTCGGAATTTTTGCATTGTGGCGCATATTGACCACGGGAAGTCTACATTGGCAGACCGTATTATTGAAAAAACCGGGCTTTTAACAAGCCGTGAGATGCAGGCGCAGGTTCTGGATAATATGGATTTGGAGCGGGAGCGCGGTATTACAATTAAGGCGCAGACTGTCCGTATTGTATATCAGGCAAAAAATGGTGAGGAATATATTTTTAATCTAATAGATACGCCGGGGCATGTTGATTTTAACTATGAGGTTTCCCGGAGCCTGGCAGCCTGTGAAGGGGCAATTCTAATTGTTGATGCCGCACAGGGGATTGAAGCACAGACATTGGCAAACTGTTATCTGGCCTTAGACCATGATTTAGAAATTATGCCTGTCATTAATAAAATTGATTTGCCTAGCGCAGAGCCGGACAGGGTAAAAGAAGAGATTGAGGATGTCATTGGGCTGGATGCCTCAGACGCCCCTTTGGTTTCGGCGAAGATGGGCACAAACATTGAAGAGGTATTAGAGCAAATTGTAACAAAAATCCCGGCGCCTTCCGGTGATGAAAATGCGCCGCTTTGCGCCTTGATTTTTGATTCAATTTATGATGCATATAAAGGGGTTATTATCTTTTGCCGGCTTTTTGACGGTTCGGTAAAAAAAGGGCAGGAAATTCAAATGATGGCAACTGGTGCAAAAGCAGAAGTTGTAGAAGTTGGGATTTTTGGGGCAGGCCAGTTTATTCCGTCTGATGAACTGTCAGCAGGTATGGTTGGATATATTACGGCAAGCCTAAAAAATGTGCAGGATACGCGTGTGGGCGATACTGTAACGCTTGCGAAAAATCCATGTAAAGAGGCGCTCCCAGGTTATAAGAAAGTGCTCCCAATGGTGTATTGTGGGCTTTATCCTTCCGATGGTGCAAAATATAATGACCTCCGGGATGCTTTGGAAAAGCTGCAGTTAAATGATGCTGCGCTGCAGTTTGAAGCAGAAACTTCTATTGCATTGGGGTTTGGGTTCCGTTGTGGTTTTTTGGGGCTTCTCCATCTGGAAATTATCCAAGAGCGTTTGGAAAGGGAATATAACCTTGATTTGGTGACAACAGCCCCAGGCGTTGTTTACCATGTTTATAAGACAAATGGGGAGATGCTAGAGGTAACCAACCCATCAAACCTGCCAGACCCATCGGAGATTGAGCATATGGAAGAACCTGTTGTTTCAGCAGAAATTATGGTGACAACAGAGTATGTTGGGGCGATTATGTCCCTCTGCCAGGAAAGGCGCGGCCTTTATCTGGGTATGGAATATATGGAAGAAACCAGGGCTCTTTTAAAATATGACTTGCCGTTAAATGAAATAATCTATGATTTTTTTGATGCGTTAAAATCCCGTTCCAGAGGATATGCTTCACTGGATTATGAAATGAAGGGCTATGTTCCGTCGAAACTCGTAAAACTGGATATTTTAATTAACCGGGAAGAGATTGACGCTTTATCATTTATCTTGCATGCAGATACTGCCTATGAGAGGGGCAGGAAGATGTGTGAAAAGCTGAAAAAAGAGATTCCAAGGCAGTTGTTTGAAATACCAATTCAGGCGGCAATTGGAAGTAAGATTATTGCAAGGGAAACAGTTAAGGCAATGCGTAAGGATGTACTTGCAAAATGTTATGGGGGCGATATTTCCAGGAAAAGGAAGCTTTTGGAAAAGCAGAAAGAAGGGAAGAAACGTATGCGTCAGTTTGGGAATGTAGAAATTCCACAGCAGGCGTTTATGAGCGTTTTAAAGCTAGATGAGGAGTAATTTAGGGGGACAGGGTGATAAAAAAAAGCCATTGTCGCTTTATATCCATATCCCATTTTGTGTACAGAAGTGCCTATATTGTGATTTTTTATCAGCAAAGGCTTCCAAGCAGGAAAAAGAAGCTTATGTAAAAAAGCTGTTAGAGGAGATGGAGTATTGGAAAGAAACGCTTCAAAAGGAGTATGTGATACAGACTGTTTTTCTTGGCGGCGGTACGCCTACTTGCCTTCGCGCTGAAGAACTTTTGCAGATAGGGAGGAAACTGTCTGAATTACCATTGGCATTGCAGGCTTGCAAGGAAGGGAAAGAAAAAAACGCTGTGCCGCCTTTTTTTGAATTTACGGCAGAAGCAAACCCTGGGACTCTTACAAGGGAAAAAGTGCATGCATTAAAAGAAATTGGGGTAAACCGTGTAAGCATAGGGCTTCAGTCAGTACATGGGAAAGAACTAAAAGCGCTTGGAAGAATCCATACTTACCAGGATTTCCTGGACAGCTTCCATCTTTTACGGGATTGTGGTTTTGATAATATTAATGTGGATTTGATGGCAGATATCCCAAACCAGACAGTGGAAAGTTATCAGGCAACCTTGTCTTCTGTAACAGAATTAAGCCCAGAGCATATTTCTTCTTATAGCCTGATTGTAGAAGAAGGGACTCCTTTTTATAAGATGCAGGAAGAGGGCAAGCTGCTGCTTCCGGATGAAGAAATGGACAGGCAGATGTATTGCCTGACACAAGAGATGTTGTTGGAGAAGGGATACCAGCGGTATGAGATTTCCAATTACGCAAGGCCGGGAAAGGAATGCCGCCATAACCTGACTTATTGGGAGATGGGGGAATATTTGGGCATTGGTCTGGGGGCTTCTTCTTATTTCAAGGGATGCCGTTTTTCTAATGTGGACAGGCAGCAGGAGTATCTTTCTTTGACTACCCGGCATTTGCAGAAGGAGAGGGACTTGCTTTCCAAAAAAGAGGAAATGGAGGAGTATGTTTTTCTGGGGCTTCGCATGAGGAAAGGAATATCTGCAGAAGACTACAAAAGACGTTTTGGAATCAGCTTTTATGAATGTTATAAAACAGTATTGCCTGTTCTTTTTGAGAATTGCCTATTGGCAGAAGATAAGAATCATGGTAGAATCTACCTGACAGATAAAGGGATTGATATTAGCAATATGGTACTTGCAGAGTTTTTGTTATAAAGCTGTAAACGGAATATAGGGCAGTAATAACAGTTTTTTTGGAAATGGCCATAAAATTGATATGCTATTTTTACATGCGATATGTTTGCTTGGCTTTATTTTTATGGGAATAACAATATTATAGCAGATAAAGGAGGATTAAATACGATGGCAAAAGTAGGAATTTTAATGGGGAGTGATTCAGATTTACCAATTATGGGCAAAGCTGCAAAAATGTTGGAAGATTTTGGGATTGAATATGAGATGAAGGTGATTTCTGCACACAGGGAGCCAGATATTTTTGTGGATTATGCGAAAAGTGCAGAAGAACGTGGTATTGAAGTAATTATTGCAGGTGCAGGCGGTGCGGCGCATCTTCCAGGGATGTGTGCGGCAATTTTTCCTCTTCCTGTCATTGGGGTGCCAATTCATACAAAGACATTGGGCGGGGTAGATTCCCTGTATTCGATTGTACAGATGCCTTCTGGCATTCCTGTGGCAACGGTAGCGATTGACGGTGCGGCAAATGCGGCTATCTTAGCGGCAAAAATGCTTTCTATCCATGATAAAGAGCTTCGCGATAAACTGGCAGAATATAAAGAATCCTTGAAAAACCAGGTAGTGGCAAAAGACGATAAACTTCAGTCTGTAGGATATGAGGCATATTTGGAACAGATGTAGAAAGCAAAAAAGCCTCTGGTTTTTGTAGGTGAACCGCTACGTTATAGTGGGTTTTTCTAGGGCGTGTTTGAAAGTTCCCAGTATGAATTTTCAAACACGCCCTAGAAGTGAAAAAAGGCACCGCTTGTGCTGGCGCCCTTTTTATCAGTAATTCTTTAATTTTTCTTAAATTCTAAAAGTTCCAGCCCTTCATTATCTTCCAGGACCATACGGATCATCCAGTCATTGACAAAGAGGAGGAGCGGATTGCCTTTCATATCCTTTACGGCTTTGACGTTATTCAAACGTTTTAGTTTGGTGACATCAGTGGAAGGATCGCCCACCCAGCGTATATAACCATATGGAAGGGATTCCAGGCGGATTTCGCAGCCATATTCATTTTCCAGGCGGTATTTTAAGACATCAAATTGAAGGACGCCTACTACGCCGACAATGATTTCTGACATTCCAGCCGTATATTCCTGGAAAATCTGAATAGCGCCTTCTTGTGCAATCTGTGTAATCCCTTTTACAAATTGTTTCCGCTTCATGGAATTAAGCTGGACAACTCGGCAGAAATGTTCTGGGGCAAACGTTGGGATGCCTTCATATTCAAAATGGCTGCCAGAGAGCGTAACAGTATCGCCTATGGAAAAGATGCCAGGGTCAAACACACCTATGACATCTCCAGCATATGCTTCAGAGATTACCTGGCGTTCTTGCGCCATAATCTGCTGCGGCTGGGAAAGCTTTAGCTTGCGTTTGCTTTGGACATGGTAGACTTCTTTTTCTGCATCAAATTTACCAGAACAGACACGCATAAATGCAATCCTGTCCCTGTGTGCCTTATTCATATTTGCCTGGATTTTAAAGACAAATGCAGAAAAATCATTTTCCAGGGGGTCGATTTTCCCTTCGTTAGAAAGCCTTGGGAGCGGGGAAGTAGTCATTTCCAGAAAATATTTTAAAAATGTTTCCACGCCAAAGGTAGTCAGTGCAGAACCAAAAAATACAGGAGAAAGTTCTCCATTTTGCACCAGTTCCAAATCAAGTGGGTCACTGGCGCCGTCAAGAAGTTCAATTTCCTCTACAAGCTGGTCGTATAAATCTTCTGTAGCAAGTTCTTTTAGCGCAGGATCTGCAATATCATAGTCGGTTTCTGCCGCTGATTTTGAGCCTCCTGTTGAAACTGCCTGGAAGGTACGGACTGTTTTTGCCCTGCGGTCATAAATCCCTTTAAAATTTTTGCCAGAGCCAATTGGCCAGTTAACCGGGCAAGTACGGATACCAAGGACAGATTCAATGTCGTCTAACAGTTCAAAAGAATCCCTTGCATCACGATCCATCTTATTGATAAATGTGAAAATAGGGATATGCCGCATTACGCAGACCTTAAATAATTTTATTGTCTGCGCTTCCACACCTTTGGATGCATCAATTACCATAACAGCAGAATCCGCTGCCATCAGGGTGCGGTAAGTATCTTCAGAGAAGTCCTGATGTCCTGGTGTATCTAGGATATTGATGCAAAAACCATCATAATTAAATTGTAAAACGGAAGATGTAACAGAAATACCACGTTCTTTTTCAATTTCCATCCAGTCTGACACGGCATATTTGGAATTTGCCTTTCCTTTAACAGAGCCGGCAGTATTAATTGCACCGCCATATAACAGGAATTTTTCTGTCAATGTTGTCTTGCCTGCATCAGGATGCGAGATGATTGCAAATGTCCTGCGTTTTTTTATTTCGTTTGTAATGGAGTTGTTTGCCATAATAATCCTCATTTCTGCGTAAAATTCATTCAATATTTAACCGCCTTAGTAATAGTAACGACAAAGATTATAATATATTTTGATATTGCTTGCAACTTTTTGGAAGTTATATTATACTGTGGGAGGTTATTGCGTTATTTGTCACAGAGTGAAAAGTAACATTGTTGTATATGGATGGTAATGATAGAGTACTTTTATGGCTAAAGAAGGCGTACCGGTTACGTTTTTAGAGGAGGTTTGTGATGTGGTGTCCAAAATGTAAAATAGAGTACCGCAAAGGAATTACAGTTTGTGCAGACTGCGGGACAGAGTTGGTGGAACGTTCAGAAAGTGAGACGGTTGATGTCTGTGAAATAAATGATGAGAAGACAGCAGACGAAATTATGGAATACCTAGCTTATTCTGGGATACAGGAAGCTGTAAAGGAACAGGATGATGGGGGCGGCTTTCGGATTACAGTCCCGCCTGCATTGGAAAAACAGGCAGAGAGATTGTTCCGGGGGTATCTTCTGGCAAAGGAGGAAGAAAAAGAAGGGCAGGATGGGAAGGCTGAAACAGGGCAGGAGTTGTGCCAAAGCGAGGAGAATTCCAGTTTTGAAGAAGAAAAAGAAGAAGAAAATGTCCTGATTGCCGAGGAAGTAGAAGAAGATACGGTAGATTTGTTATATGCTTCTAATAAAAAGGAATATACAAAATGTGCTGATAAGTACCATGACTTGAAGCTTTCAGGCATTACTTTTATAGTTTTTGGGCTAATTGGAGGCGCCTATCTAGTTTTATCCAAAACAGAAGTGATTCCTATCCAGTATAATATTGTGGTGTTCTGTATTATAGCAACACTTTTTGCTGCATTTCTTGTTTCAGGCATTGTGTCGGTTGTAAAAGCATCAAAGATGAAATACCTGATTCCAGAGGAAGAGGAACGGACAAATGCCATTAAGGGATGGCTTGATGAGAACCTGACAAAAGAGATGGTAGAGGGCTGGTATGATAACAATGTGTCAGATGGCGAGAATGATTTACTGGTAACGGCACATATCCGGGCAATGTTAATAAAAGAATATAAAGAAGAGCCTGTAGAATATTTAGAAATGATTACAGATGAATATTTTGAAGAACATTATCTGGAAGGGTAAAAAGAGGGAATGCGTTGGCATTCCCTTTTTAATAAGAGACTGTGCCTTTTATAAAACAATCCCATTTTGTTTAAGGAGCTTGCGGGCGCTTTCCACTGAATCAATCCCTGTTTTGTTTTTAATTGGGGCAAATTCTTTGTCACGTTCCACTTCAAATGGAAGGCAGGAAGAAAGCAGTTTGATAAAGTCCAGAATCAGGGTTTCAAATTTATAGCCATTTGGCTCTTCTGGTTTGCATAGGCTGCCGTTTTCATCTAAATAGGGAATTTTCTTTTCTACAATGTGGAGTGGGAGTTCACGGCTGACAATGGTCTCAAGGCTACTTACTTTAAACAAGTAATTTAATATAACACCAAAATTATATGCTGGTTCCCCATCTTTTGTCATAGTATTGCGGAGCATATCTGTCAATTCATAATATTCTACAATAGAAGGATGTCCATCTTCTAGGCAGATAACACCAACTTTTTCATCTGGGTGGTTTTTCCGCACAACTTTAGCGCCGACTTCACAGTTTTTTGCAAGGGCAGCGCCAATAAAGCAAGGGTCAGCAATTTTTTGCAGTACATTGTCAACTGCAAAGACATTGAGCCACTCAATCCCTTCTTGCTTCATAAATGCAGAAAGACCGGCATTTGCCATTGAGGTATACCAGCCGCCGTTTCCATTTGGGGATGTGGCAAGCTTCCCCTTTTCTTCAAGATAAATATTTCCCCGATAGTCGGAAGCAGGAGCCATATCCTGCCGGAAAAAATGAATATGGTTTTCATCATAGCCGAAAAATTGTTTTTCTTTAAAGAAGGAGACTGTCATTTCATGATTCTTTTCACTTGTCATAATAAAAAGATGAATCCATGTTTTTGTTTTATCAACCACTTCAAAAAGGTTCTCTATAATGCGTTGGAAAATATATACTGGTTTTGTGATTCCGATATTATACATGCCTTTTGGCGCATCAGAGCCAAGGCGCGTCCCCATGCCGCCGGCAAGTAAGACAGCGCCGACTTTACCGGAACGGATGCATTCATTCCCTGTCTGTGTAAAAAATTCCTGGTTTTGTTTGATTTCCCCTAACTGCATTACATCAATTGGGGAAATTTTACCTTGTTTTTGCTCTTTTTCTTTGTTGGCAATGCGTGTTACAGCAGAAAAATCAGTTTCTTCTATTTGCTGTAATAGCTTTTTTTTCTCATTATCTGTCAATTCTTCAAAATATTTTAACAGATGTCCCTGTTGGTATTTGGATAATTTCTGTTTTGCCTGTTCCAAGTCCATAATTTTCCTCATTTCTTTCCATGAATTGTTATTTCACAGTTATTACTTCGGCTGCTAAATATCGTAAAATTTCCCGGCCTAAATGTCCATCTGCTTCGTTGTCTTCAATCGTTGGAGCATTCGCTACAGCTCAAGCATCTGCCTTGCATAGGAACATTTACTTGGCGAAAAATTATTGCGGCATTTAATCGCCGAAGTAATACTATTTCTATAATTTTTCTTGTTATAGCGTTTATTATATAGTATCTGCTGCCAAGCTGTAAAGGTTTTCTTATATTGACTTAAATACGCGCGTTTGTTAGAATAGTATCATAGGTGGAATACTGATTCTATACAACAGATTACAGAAAATCACAGGGAGGAAATAGATATGTATCATTGCCATCTTCATTTCTATTTAGCAGGCCAGGCTTGCGAGGTGTTCGATATTGTAAAGGAAATGTCCCCGTTTGAGCAATTTACACATGAATTCTCTGAAGGTGACGAGCCAAAGGCGGAAATGGCGGCAAAGGCGGATGTGATTCTGGCAGATTTACAGGATATAGATGTAAAAGAAGCTTTGCAGGTTTTGATATCGGGGAAAAGAAGTGAGACAGAATTGATTGTGCTTGTGAAAAAAGAGCAGGCGGCGCTTCTTGAAGATAGTTTAGAAGAAATTAAGGATATATGGATTATGCCGATGTCAGGGGAGGAAGCGCGTTTCCGCTTCCTAAGATGGCAGCAATCCTGCAAAATCAGTAAAGATTTCCTTCAGGTCAGCCATTTTCTTGAGGCAACGATTAACAGTGTCCCGAACCTTGTCTGGTATAAGGACAAAAAGGGAATCCATACAAAAGTAAACGACAGTTTCTGCAGGACGGTAAATAAGACAAAAAAACAGGTAGAAGGGCGCGGGCATGCCTATATCTGGGATGTGGAACAGGATGACCCTGCCTGCATAGAATCTGAGCGGATGGTAATGGAAAAACAGGAAACCTGTGTATCAGAAGAAGTAGTCCAGACAGGAGCTGGAACGCGTCTGCTTACTACCTACAAATCCCCACTATATGATTTGGATGGAAGTGTTATGGGAACCGTTGGGGTAGCAATTGATGTGACACAAGAACGCGCTTATGAACGTGAGATTTTAAGGAAAAACCATACGCTGGAGACGATTTTTACCTCCATTGACTGTGGGGTGATGTGCCATACGGCGGATGGTTCCAAAGTGCTTAGTATTAATAAGGCGGCGCTTAAAATATTAGGTTATGAATCCCTGGAAGAGTTGATGGAAATGGGATTTGATATGGTTGCCCCATCCGTGATGGAGGAAGACAGGCAGAAACTTAAAGAATCCATTGGGCAGCTGAAAAATGAAGGGGATAGTATCAGCGTTTCATACAGGGTACAGCATAAGGATGGGGAAATTTTACATATTATGGGCAATGTAAAGCTTTTGGAGGAAAATGGGGAGCGTTACTACCAGCGTTTCCTTTTAGACTGCACAAAGCAAAAGCTGGAGGAAAAGAAGAAGGAAAGACGCCAGAAAGAATTGATCCAGGCATTAAGCATAGATTACACCCTTGTTTGCTTTTTTGATCTTGATACAGGAAAAGGCAGCCTGATTCGGAGCCATGATGATAGTGAAAAGGTTTATATACCTATTTTTGGCGGAAAAGAGATTTCATTTGAGGAAAGCATGGGGCAGTATATCCAGAAGTTTGTGCATGAAGAAGATAAGAAGGAGATGCTGCAGGCATCTTCTAGGGATCGGATAAAAAAAGAGCTGTCAGAAAAGAATTTTAACTGTGTGAATTACCGCATGTTTGTTGATGGCGAAGTGAAATATTTCCAGATGAAAATTGTAAGGGCGGGGACATGGGAAGGAAGCCATGGGGTTGTTTTAGGGCTACACAGTGTAGATGAAGAGACCCGTGATGAGCTGCATAAGAAAAGCATGCTAGAAGACGCCCTGATGCAGGCAAACAGGGCAAGCAAGGCTAAAAGTGTATTTTTGTCAAATATGTCGCATGATATCCGTACCCCGATGAATGCAATTGTTGGGTTTACCAATTTGGCGATTACCCATATTGCCCACAAGGAGTTGGTAGAAGAATACCTTAAAAAAATTGAAACATCAGGAAACCATCTGTTAAGCTTGATTAATGATGTGCTGGATATGAGCCGTATTGAGAGCGGAAGGATGCACCTGGAGGAAACGGCATGCAGCCTGCCTGACATTTTACATGGGCTTTGCAATATTTTGCAGGCGGATATCCATGCAAAGCAGCTTGAACTTCATATTGATACAGTAGATGTCTTGGATGAGGAAATTTTTTGTGATAAGCTGCGCCTGAACCAGGTACTTTTAAACTTGGTTGGCAATTCTGTGAAATATACGGGTGCCGGCGGCACTGTCAGCATGAGGATTACAGAAAAAGTCGGTGCGTCAGAAGGATTTGCAAATTATGAGTTCTTAATTAAAGATACTGGGATTGGCATGAGCGAGGAGTTTGTAGCACATATCTTTGAGCCGTTTGAACGGGAAGAAAATACTACGATGAGCGGGATTCAGGGAACTGGCCTTGGGATGGCGATAACGAAGAATATTGTAAATATGATGAATGGCACGATTGAAGTAAAAAGTAAACAAAATGTGGGAACAGAATTTATCGTTTCATTTACATTCCGCCTTAATTCTGCGGCAAAGGAGCCAAAACAGATACCTGAGCTTAAGAACAGCAGGGTGCTGGTCGTGGATGATGACTATAATACCTGCGACAGCGTATCTTATATGCTTCAGCAGCTTGGGATGCGTGCTGAGTGGACTTTATCAGGGAAAGAGGCGGTGCTCCGTACCCATCAGGCAGTTACAAGGAATGACGATTACTGCGTTTATATTGTTGACTGGCTTTTGCCAGATATGAATGGTATTGAGGTTACAAGGAGAATCAGGAAAGAAGTAGGCGAAAATGCACCGATTATTGTCCTGACTGCATATGACTGGTCAGATATTGAAGAAGAGGCCAGGGAAGCAGGGGTTACGTCATTTTGTACAAAACCGTTATTTTTGTCTGAATTGCGGAACTGCTTGAATTCTATTGTCAATATTGGGGAAGATGGCGAAGGTGATAGGGATGAAAAGGTGGTGCCGATACATACAGGACGTATCCTTCTTGCGGAAGATGTCGATTTGAACCAGGAAATTGCAGTAGCAATTTTAGGGGATGCAGGATTCCAGATAGAAGTTGCCGGAAATGGGCAGATTGCAGTGGATATGCTGAAAAAATCAAAGCCAGGATATTATCAGACAATTTTAATGGATATCCAGATGCCAGTAATGAATGGCTATGAGGCAACAAAAGAAATCCGGAAGCTGGAAAACCGAGAATTGGCATCCATACCAATTATTGCGATGACGGCGAATGCTTTTGAGGAAGATAAGCGGGAGGCAATAAAAAGTGGGATGAACGGTCATATTGCAAAGCCGATTGATGTAAAAGAACTGTTCCGTACATTAAACAGTATTCTGGGGAAACTATAGAGTAAAGTAAAGTAGGGAAGTGTAAGGGGCTAGTTCTTAGAATGAACTTTCAAACACGCTCTAGGGGGAAAGGAGGGGGCGTATGCGTGGCGGAAAAAAGGCGAGGGAAGAGGAATTAGAAGAAAGATACCTGGAATCTTTGCGTTATGTTGAAGTTCCATTGCTGACGTTAGACCCAAGATGGCATCAGCTTTTTCCAGAGCATTTAAAGACAAGGAAGCTGGTGCATCTGGAAAAACATTTAAATAAGCTGATTCAGAAGCAGGGGCAGGCCAATAACGATTTAAAGGAGTATGAAAAGACGAAAAAAGTTTTAATGAATAATGTCTTGTATAATATGACAGATGGACATGAACTGGACAGCCCAATCCGTAGTAAAAAACAGGATGCAAACCAAAAGCTTCTAGAAGAGCTAAAGCAAAAGACCAGCGATACAAGGGAATTGTTAAAACACCTGCCAGGGGAAATAACGCTTGCCAACCAGGAAGTTTTAATTGAAAGCATGCGGATCTGTTATGAAACGCTAATTGAAAATACAGAGTATATAGAGTGGGAGAAGCAGTGGATTAACCAGGCAAGGCAGGAACTGACAGAGCATATCCTGGCCAAGCGGGAAAAGGAACTGCGCAATACAGAAACCTATAAATACATGCATGATTTACTTGGGGCAAAGGTGGTAGAAATCTTTGACAGGGAGCATGATGTATGGAAAGGCGAAATAGAGATGGAGCATAAAACGGGGGATGAAGTGCCATAATAAAAGGAAGAGGCAATGTCTTTGCATAGGTTATTTCAGAACAGTTCCCAGGGGGAGAGAATGGAGCAGATTATAGGGATTGGCATGGACCAGATTGAAATAGGGCGGGTAACAAAAGCGGTTCAGAAGGGGTCTTTTCTCCATCGTTATTATTCTAAAAGGGAACAGGGGATTATAGGAAAAAGGCTTACAAGCGCAGCGACTAATTTTGCAGGCAAGGAAGCTGTAGTAAAGGCGCTTGGGACGGGATTTGCCGGTGTTTTGCCAGTAGAAGTAGAAATTCTTAGGAACAGCAGCGGTGCGCCATATGTAGAACTTTCTGGCAATGCAAAAGAAATTGCAGGCAGCCTTGGAGTGGAAAAGATATATATTTCTTTGTCTGATTCCAGGACGATGGCTGCCGCATTTGCCGTTGCAGTTGGGAAGGCAGAAAAGATGCAGGAGGAATAGATATGCAGTTTATTGCAGATGCAGATGAGGCAAAGGAAATAGATGGGATTTCTATTCACGAAATAGGGATTCCATCTTTTGTTTTAATGGAGAGGGCTTCTTTAAGCGTGGCAGATTGCGTCCTTGCTTTTGCGGAAAAGGGGGCAGACCGTATCCTGGTTGTCTGTGGGATGGGAAATAATGGCGGTGACGGCGTCGCCTGTGGCCGTATTCTTGCTGAAAAAGGTTTTTCTGTTGCAGTTCTTCTTTTGGGGCAGGAAAAAAAGGCAAGTGAGGAAATGAAACAGCAGCTCTTGATTGCAAGGAATCTTTCTATCCCAGTTATCACTACAGCTTTGCCCTCTGAATATACTATTATTATTGATGCTGTTTTTGGGATTGGCCTGTCCCGTGATATTACTGGGGAGTATGCAGAATGGGTCAGGAAAATAAATACATCTGGGGCGGTAATTGTTTCTGTGGATATACCTTCCGGGATTGATGCGTCAACTGGGAAAGTCCTCGGGGCTGCAATAAGGGCAGATTATACTGTGACATTTGGCGTAAAGAAACGGGGGCTTGTGCTCTTTCCTGGAATGCAATATGCTGGGCAGGTAATTGTGGCGGATATTGGGTTTCCGGCAATGGCAGTTGAAAAAGTAAAGCCAAAGGCTGTTTCCTATGGGCGGGAAGATATTTTAACGCTTTTTCCAAAGCGGATTCCAAGGAGCAATAAAGGAAGTTATGGAAAAATATTGGTTATTGCAGGTTCAGCACAGATGAGCGGCGCTGCTTTTTTTGCGGCTGCCGCTGCATACCGGATGGGAAGCGGCCTGGTTAAGATATTGACGCATGAAAATAACCGTACGATGCTGCAGGCAAACCTGCCAGAGGCGCTTCTTTCAACTTATGATGGAACAGAGCTTTTTGGGAAAGGGGAGGCTGCAGGCAAGGGAGATGGGAAAGCTTTTTCTTTTGGAAAAAGGCTGGCGGAAGAACTACAATGGGCGACAACAGTAATTATTGGCCCTGGGCTTGGGCAGTCAGATACTGCCTATTTTTTCTTAAAACAGGTACTTACCTTACGGGATATTCCCGTTTTGGTTGATGCGGATGGTTTAAATCTGTTAGCCAAGGTTTTAGAAGGCGGGGATGATACCTTAAACAGTATAGAAAGCGATGGCAGGCATTTCCAGCTTCCAGGGAATTTCTTGCTGACGCCGCATTTAAAAGAAATGAGCCGTTTAGTAAAAAGAAGCGTGGAGCAGATAAAAGATGATATGCCTGCTGCCTGCCAGCATATTTCTGGTGCAGTGCTTGCATTAAAAGATGCACGGACGATTGTGTCGGATGGGGAACGGCTTTATATTAACCAATCAGGCAATAATGCGTTGGCAAAAGGCGGTTCTGGCGATGTATTAAGTGGTATGATAGGAGGGCTTTTGGCTCTTGGGATGCCTTCTTTTGAAGCGGCCTCACTAGGCGTATACCTGCATGGGCTGACAGCAGAAGAGTATGTGGGGAAAAGAGGGTTTTCATCTATGCTTGCCTCGGATATCCTGGAAGAACTGAAAAACCTTCTGCCTTAGTTATGATAGGAAACACGCTCTAGTTGAAGAACGCAGAACAAAAGGGAGAGAATGATGAGAGAATACTACAGAGTGCAGGCAAATATTAATTTGGATGCCATTTATGAAAATTTTTTACATGCAAAACAGCTATTAAAGCAGGATACAAAGCTTATGGCAGTGATTAAGGCAGACGCTTATGGGCATGGGGCTGTTGAAGTGGCGCATACGATTGACAATTTGGCAGATGCCTATGGAGTTGCAATCCTGGAGGAAGGGATTGAACTGCGCAAGGCAGGGGTTACAAAGCCTATTTTAATCCTTGGCTATACAGCAAGGCAGCAGTACCCTGCAATGATTGAATATGGAATAGATACAGCAGTATTTACACTGGAAATGGCGCAAGAAATGTCAGAAGCTGCTATGGAAAAAGGGAAAAAAGCGGGCATCCACCTAAAGCTTGATACAGGGATGAACCGGATTGGTTTTGCACGAAATGATAAAAGCCTTTCGGATATTATAAAAATTGCTGCCCTTCCAGGCATCCGTATTGACGGCTGCTTTTCCCATTTTGCGAGGATGGATGAGGCAGATAAGACAAAGGCAATGAGGCAGTTTGGGCGTTTTTGTGAATTTACTGAGAAAATAGAAAAGGCAGGCGTGGCAATTCCTATAAAGCATATTTCAAATAGTGCCGGGATTATGGAAGCGCCGTCTGTACATCTTGATATGGTAAGGGATGGCATTTGCCTTTATGGGCTGTATCCATCTGCAGAGGTGCAGAAGGAAAGGCTTTTACTGGCTCCTGCAATGGAATTGAAAGCAGTTGTTTCATTTGTCAAAGAGCTGGAGGCAGGGGAAGAAATCGGTTATGGAGGCACTTATACAACAACGCATACAACAAAGGTAGCGACTGTCCCTGTAGGCTATGCAGATGGGTATCCCCGCTCCCTGTCGAACAAAGGGCGCGTCCTGCTGCATGGAAAGAGCGCGCCGGTAGTTGGGCGTGTCTGCATGGATCAGTTTATGGTGGATGTGACAGAAATTCCAGATGTAAAAGCAGGAGATATTGTGACTTTATTTGGAAAAGACGGGAATGAAGAAATTAGTATAGAAGAAATTTCAGGACTATCGTATTCTTTTCATTATGAGTTTGTATGTGATATTGGGAAAAGAGTTCCCCGTGTATTTTATCGGAATGGGAAAGCAGTTTCTACAAAAGATTACTATCCTGAATAAGGTATTATAAATAATTTTTGAAAAGTAAAAGCGTTTACGAATATTTCTCCCCAAATATGGCAAGGATAGGAAATAGATATAAAACTTACATAACCATTTTCTGTCGGTGTCCGTGATGTAAGGAATTTAAAAGGATTGGAGAGTGAACGTTTTGGTAATCAAGCGTGGAGATATTTATTTTGCGGATTTAAGGCCTGTTGTAGGGTCAGAACAAGGAGGAGTCCGCCCGGTACTTATTATACAGAATGATATGGGAAACCGCCATAGTCCAACCGTAATTTGTGCGGCAATTACTTCAAAGATGAATAAGGCAAAGCTGCCAACGCATATTGCCCTGGAAATGAGTAAATATAATATTATAAAGGACTCTGTAATTTTGCTGGAGCAAATCAGGACAATTGATAAATCTAGGCTTCGGGAAAAAGTATGCCATCTGGATGATGAAATTTTGGAGAAAATTAATCATGCCCTTTGTATCAGCCTGGCGCTGGAAACTGGCGCAGCTTGCCTTAGTTCCTGATTGGGATGGAGGGAAAAATGAAAATTACAATACTGGCAGTAGGGAAAATTAAGGAGAAATATTTTGCTGATGCAGTAATGGAATATAAAAAGAGGTTAAGCCGTTACTGTAAACTGGAAATTATAGAAGTGGCAGATGAAAAAACACCAGATAAAGCCAGCGGGCAGGAAGAAGAACTGATTCGCAGGAAAGAAGGGGAACGCCTGAAAAAATACATAAAAGAAGGGGCATATGTGGTTTCCCTTGCGGTAGAAGGGAAACAATATTCTTCCGAGGCGTTTTCCCATAAAATCCATTATCTTGGCCTGCATGGTGAAAGCCATATCCTCTTTATTATCGGCGGTTCGATTGGACTGGCATCTGATATCTTAAAAGAATCAAATGAACTTTTAAGCTTTTCTGAAATGACATTTCCCCATCAGTTAATGCGTGTGGTGCTGCTGGAACAGATTTACCGTGGATACCGGATTATGAATGGGGAACCATATCATAAGTAAGGGCGGCCTATCTGTTATTAATAGAAACTAGTATTCTATAATAGTTTCATGATTTGCATTGACTATTTGCTGGTTGTTTGTAATGCATATTTTTCCAGTTGATGATATAGTTGCATAGTCTGTGATCTTATATTTATAGGCAAAATCATTATTATTAAAAATATATATTTCATTCGTATCATCATTTTTGCATATTGTCATTGCAGCAGTTGTCTGCCCAAGGTTGAATTGCTGTGAGAATGTATCGCTGCCTGAATTGCTGGAAAACTTATTAATAAAATTGCCAGCATGTACATATAAGTTTCCATTTATTTCATAGCAGGCAGCGCCAGTTACAGAATTACCATTTAAATCTGGGAGTTTCACCCAAGTTTGGCAGGTAGGGCTTGAAATATCTTCATCAAGGAAATAGTGTCCGTTTCCGTCGCCACTTCCTGAAAATATATGGATTGTGCCATGATAGGACAGGGCGGCGCCATAACTAAAGTTATATGGTATTTTTACTGCAGCGCCAGAATCATTTTTATATTCTTCCCATATATTATTTTCTTCATCAAAAATAATATGGATTTTTTTATCTTTTCCATTGCTGCCAAGGACATGGAGCTTGCCATTGTGAACAATGGCACTGTTTCCGTTATAACTGGATTCAAATGTTGTCCCATCTGAGTCTGAAATTGTTTCTGTAGGAGAGTAGCCACGCGTTTCGTCCCAGGTACAGTAGACAGTAGGGGAAGCGCTGCCGCCTATCAGGTAGATTTTATCTTGGTATACAACTGCAGCGCCATCCCTCATTTGCAGGGATTGGGGGATTTCATCTGCAAACTCCCATTTATTTTTATTACAGTCAGTGGAAAAATAGTTATCTATTGTATTATCAATTGGCTTTATAATTTCCCATGTATTTTGAAGCTGGTTTCCGTTTATATCTGTGCATTCATTGATATAATATTTATAAAGTGTTTTTTGGTTGCCGCCGCTTGAGCCGCTTGTATTGTTGCCGCCAAAAACATACAGGTTGCCATCGTAAGGGGAAATTTTTGCCTGTAAATATCTCCGGGCGGCAGGCATATTTGGCAATATTTCTGACACCATGCTTTTTTCTCCGGTAACTGGGTCTGTTGCATAGTGCATTTTTTGGAAAGTCCTGTAGTTTGTGACATTGGAACTTGTTGTGTCATACATCCCACCCATAATATATATATTTTCGTCATCGCAGGTAAACCCAAAACATCCTTTTGCATGTTGCAATACGGCTGTTTCCTCTTTCCAAATCATTTCTGTCTGCTGTATGGTTTCGCCTGTTGTGGGATTTGTTGTAGTTATCGTAGTTTCATGTGGATAGGAATAGTGCAGGTTTTTCCAGGAGGTCATACCTGTATTATTTGCCCCTCCAAAGATATGGATTTTATTTTGGAAAACAACGCATCCTCCATAATAAAAATGGAAGGGCAAAGTAGACGCCTGGACCCATGTATTATAATTTGCACTATTTTTATCATCTTCATAGTAGTAATGCCCGTCTAAATTGCCATAACCGCCTAAGATATGTATTTTCCCTTCAAATACAACGGCATAGCCTCCATAAAAATCGTAAGGTAAAAATGGCAGCCCTTTTTCATAGCCTTCATGGATAAGTTGATTGGTTATTTCTATATTGGAAGCATGATTTCCCAAGGTTATATTGGGCAGTGGGCTTCCCGTCCCGCTAATAAGCAGGATATTGTCATGCATAGACTGAAAAGTAGAATCGGCTGCCGTTTTAATACCCTGTTCCGTGATAGCATCGGCAACCAGTTTTTTGCCATCACTTACAGATTTTTTTAGTTCAGCTAGTTCTTTCGTAATTACCTTATTTTGCACAGGCTTTTCTGATGTTTCGCTTAACTTTGTATCTATGCTTATTTTTTCATCAAGGTATTTTTTGTTAATAGCGTCATGGTCATCGTTTGGGGGATACATTAATTGTTACTATTCACAGCCAATCGTAGCCAAATCTCAATAAAAAATATCTTCCCTC
>CAJUJR010000037.1 GCA_910586605.1 uncultured Lachnospiraceae bacterium
AGATGATGAAAGTGCTGGAAGCCGAAAGCGCAGCCGGACACAAGCCGCCTTTTACCGCCTAAGTTGTGGCATGGAAAAGCGGTCATGCCGTGGAGCGTGACCGCTGGAATAGTAATAAATGACACCATGTTTATTTCTTGCTTGATTGCCGTATTTCATTTGCCAGCAGCACGATACCATACAAACCGCAAATCAGTAGAATTATATCTTCATAGGCATTGAAGATGACTGATTTTATTCCGGTCAATCCCCATATGGTCAGTAAAGCGAGGAGCAGCTTGTTTTTTCTTTTATAGCCAGCATAAACCGTCATGCTTATGCTGATTACGGGGCAAGGCATGATGTATGTTACCATTTGCGGGAAAGAATTACCTAAAAGAATGGAAACAAAAGGGTACGCTAAATAAAGCACCAGTAGAAACATCTGAAATGCGGTAGGTGTTTTGAGTATATCGTCCTTGTTATGCAGACTTTCGTATAGGAACAGAACACCGCAAGTGATATACAACGGAAATGCAAAAAATTTCTGAATAGGCTCTGTTCCATACCAAGCGAAAAATCCAATGCCTATAAAGAGGTTAATAATCCCAAGCGAGAATTTTGCCGCCCACTTTATTTTTTTTGTATAGGACAAAGCAACCGCTATGAGTAAAAAAACGAGTAATGCAATTTGGATTATCCATGTTTGTCTGTTGTAATTGCCGATAACATCCCAAAAAACTTGTGCGTCCATGTGTTGCCCCCGTAGATTTAGTTTGTCACTTTGTAACGAACTAAAGTATAGCATAAAAATTTGATATTTTCTATAATAAGCTACTTGCTATAAACCGTAACAAAAAACCGTGATATTTTTCGACATAAAGAAGCAAAAAGGACTGTACAGACAGCCCCGCCCTATGGTATACTAAGCCTACGGAATAGTGGGGCTGGCTGTCGGAAACGGAGGACATTATGTTAAGACAGACCACCCAACAACTCATTACCGCCCTTTATCCGAGATTGTCGCACGAGGACGAGCTTTCCGGGGAATCCAATTCCATAAGCAACCAGAAGCGGATTCTGGAAGCCTACGCCAAACAGAACGGCTTTTCCAACCTCAAATGGTACACGGACGACGGATTCTCCGGGGCAAATTTCCAAAGACCCGGCAATCATCATCATAATACCAATACCTTTTAGTGCATCAATATATGTCTGCCCATAATTTGCACCAACCCCTTTGCCGTTTTTATACCTCATATCCCTTAGAGCCTATACTGTTTTAGGAGGCTTAAAATATGATTCATAATCATAATCTAATTCAATCCCAAGGACTGAATGCCCTTTTAAGCGCTCCTCTTCTGGTGGTAATTGCATATAATCACCATACGCATGTTTTAAAATCAAATCGTATTCTATTGGAGCTTTAAAATAAGTATCTTCAAATAATAAATCTATATATCTATTAAACCATACTTTTGGAAAAACAAATTTTCCCTTAAACATCCCATCACGCTCAACATAATAATCCTTTGTTTCATCACTAGGCTTTACATTGATTTCTTTATCAATTAATCTGCCCAGTATTTCTTTTTTGATAGGAAACTTTGCTAATAAAACATTAGCTATTTTACTAAATTTATTATTTGTAATACTATTTAAGTCATATCCGCCCCTTAGCATTTTCATTTTGCCTAATATATGTAATTTATTCATATAGTATTTTGAACTAGCCATTTTCTGTGTTATTTCATCAAATGGAAATATATCAACAAATATTCCGTCGTTTTTTATACGCCCATCCGTAACTTTTTCATGTATGTGTGTACTATTTAAACGGACTTTTGAAAAAACATAAGCACAGGAATTATCTGTCTCACTTGATTGCAAAAAAAATCTGTCATCTAGCTTACTTGCTGCAATCCGCAAAAACCTATCATAATTATCTGCCGTCATACCAATATCCATATCATCATCCCATGGGATAAAGCCTTTATGCCTGACAGCCCCAAGTAAAGTCCCTCCATCAATAAAATAATCAATTTTATTTTCTTCACATACCCTCTTAATTTCTTTTGCAATTTCCAGTTCCAGCATCTGTAATTTACGCAATTCTAATTGCTGCATATCTATTCTCTCTCTTTCCTAAATTCTAAAATCCTCTCGTAATCCTCTATGAAATCCACTTCTGCCCAGAAATTGCCTGCAACATCCTCTACAAAAATTGGCCGTTCCCCAACAAAGGAGTAAAGCACGTCCTCCCACCACATGTTATACTTCCCTTCTTTGATTAATTTGTTCAGGCGTTCCTTAAATCCAGGCAGAAAGTTTCTGCCCATCCTGGCAATTCCAACATATTCCCCAGAAATATCTTTCCCTTCCAGCCCTTTTCCAAATTTAATCAACTGATTATCTTCATAATAAAATTTATAATCTGCCATTTCCCTACGGCTGCTATCTGACAACAGTATGGCCTCTTTCCCCATATCAAATAACCGGTCAAGAATGCTCTCTTCCGCAAAAACATCTGCATTCATCATAATCATGTCATCATCAATAAATTCTTTTGCAAACCATGCAGAAGCAATGCTATTCGTCACCTCGTAAAAATAGTTATAAAAAATTTCTACTGGATATCCAGAAAGAATATCCTCCAGGATTCCTGACTGATATCCCAGCACAATCCCTATACTATCTACATCCCGTTCAAGAAGCTTCTGGATAGTATACTCAATGAGGCGTATATTTCCGATATCTACTGTACACTTTGGCTTCCCCTCAATATACCGGCTAATACGGGTCCCCCTTCCCGCCGCCATAACTAATGCTTTCATATGTAACCCCGCTTTCTGGCCTCTGTAACTATAGCGGCCGCCTATTATCTTTTATTCTTATACTAAAGAACCATTACCGCTTCCATACAAAATAATAATCCATTGTCTCTTTTCGGTTTGTCAGTTCTTCTTCATACAGGCGTCCTTCAGTAACCAAACTGAAATCGGAAGAAAATTCCTCCACCAAGGTCTGTCTGTATTCCTCAACAGAACGGTATATTGCACTATAATCCTGTGTCAGGCTTTCAGAATAAATCTGATTCAAGGTAAGCCTTTTAACAATCCCCATGCTTTCTTTAATATATAACTCACAATGTTCTGCACATACATTATGTATATCTTTTAATGCCTGCCTATAATCCCCATCATTCAGGTACATAAACACCCCATTTACAAATACCATATCAAATTGCCCTTCTTCCCCTGCCATCTTTAAACACCCTGACAGCTCCTGAACACCCCCGTAATAAGTTTCTTTTCAGAGTACCCTTTTAAATTCTCCTGTGCACGCTCTATCATTTTATGGCTTCCGTCTATCCCGACATAATACATTCCTTTTTCCAGAAGATACTCTCCCCATCTTCCAATGCCACACCCAATATCCAGCACTCTTTGTCCAGCTTCCATATGAAGTATTTGAGATATTTTTTTCTTTTCCTGTAAATCCCTTTTTACCGCCAAGTCTGGGCAGTCATCTTGGTAAAGCACATAATTATATTTGCTTCCAAGCTTTTTATTCTCTCCCCGCCTGTCAAAAAATTCCTGAATATTTCTATAGTCTAAATCTACCTTATCCCCTATAATCCTCTGGCTCATTTTATATTCCCTCCTCTACAATTTCATGTAACGCATTCAACAACCTGTCATACTCCTTTTGCCCTACCTCGCCAATATGCCCCACTCTAAATACTTTATCTTTCAATGCCCCGCTATTCGGGCAAACCCATATATCATATTCCTTATCCAGCTTTTCAAAATACTGGTATGCACTGGCACCCGTTAGTGGCACAAGCGCTGTTACTGCATTGGATGGAGATGATGTAAGCATTTCAAATGGCATTTTTTTAATATTTTCCCTAAAATAAACAGAAAGGCCATGCACCCTCCGAATTTCGTTCTCTATTCCCATTTCCAAAACCTGCTTTAAACGCAAGTTCAACTGCAACAATACACTTACTGCCGGTGTATAAGGAGTCTGCCCGCATTCCCCATCTTTAAGGTATTCTGTAATACGGAAATATAAGCTTTTTACTTCTGCCTTTCCAGCCCGTTGCATGGCTTTTTCCCCTAATACCAGAAAACTCATGCCAGGCGGCAAAGCAAGAGCTTTTTGAGAAGAGAGGATCAGCAAACCAATCCCCCATTCCTCCATTGCTACCCTGTCCGCCAGAAAAGCGCTGATTGCATCAACTACCAGAAAAATATGGTTACTGCGGCAAAAATCCCCTATCATCCCCATATCATACAGCACGCCCGTTGATGTTTCATGCATATTGATAAGCATCCCTGTAAACCCTCTGCCAGAATATTGTTCTAGACAGCTTTTTGTCAGTGGTTCTCCAGGATTTAACAAAATACTTTCCCAAGGAATCTTGTATATTCCACATAACTTCTCAAAACGCTCCCCAAAACTCCCACCATTCACAACAAGGACTTTATCTTTTTGGCTAAAAGAATTCATTACCGCCATTTCCATTCCTGCTGTGCCAGAGCCAGTCAAAAAAACAACCCTGCTCTCCTTTGGGGCTCCAGCTATTTTTTTCAGCATCCCTTCATTTTCTTTCATAACCCCCGAAAATTCTGGCGTACGAAAATACGGAATCTGTTCTTTGCCAATACTGCGGATACTTTCATGCATCATGACTGGACCCACCGCAAAATTTAAACGCTCCCCAGACATGTTCCCTCCTTCCTATAGTGTCACACCTTAAATTGGTGCTTTCTTCTTGGTTCATATTTCTTTCCTGCTAAAAAAGGAAAATATTTATTTACTAAAATAGAAATTGCCGCAAGTACCAAACATTGTATTATTAAAACTAAAATTATCCTGATTATGCCATCCACATTTAATTTATTAAAAACTACCTCTGCTATTCTCTGTACCTTTCCATGAAAAGCAAAATATATTAATGTATTTTTTCCAATGAACCCCATAATTTTTATGCCAGGTAGAATCCTTAATAATAAATATACAGCAAGAGTACCTAATATAGATTCTGCCAGATATAACCATATTGGCGCTTCAAATACCCTAAAAGAAACCTGCACTTCTTTCCACTTCCAAAGATGTATCCCAATAAGTAAAATATATCCTATACTACAGAAAACTGTTAATATTCTGCCCCTATAAAAAATATCCTTATTATTTAACAAATTATATTGTTCATATACTCTATGAATATATCCTGCCGCCATATAAAAACATCCAATCCCTACTAAATGGATATACCAGGGAAAACTGTGGCTTCCTCCATAATAATTATAGGCCAGGCAAATAAAAAAGGCTGCTGTTACAAAACAAATAAACAAACCTGTATTTTCTATGTATCTGGTTATAATATAGAAAAAAATACTAAATACAAATAACGCAAATACAAACCACATTTTACTTCCCTGCCCACCATTTTGAAGCATCAGCTCTATTACCTGGTCTTTTAATGGCTCTTGTTCTGTAAATGTCAATATGCATGAAAAAATAATTTGTATACACGCAAGTAAAAATGCTGGAATAAATAAAGTCCTGGTTTTATTTATTATAAATTCCTTAAAACTGCCCTTAATATTAAATGTATAACCCGATACTACAAAAAATATGGATAGAAAAAACGGCTTAAAAATAATACCAGCCTGTGTAGATATTGACATATGGGATAACATAACCAGAACCATTGCAATTCCTTTCATATTGTCTATCCATTCTAATCTTTGTTGTATATCTGGTTTTTTATATTCTTTTAAACTTGTAGGTAATAAAGTCATTATCTCCTTCCTTTCAATGCAACTATTTCATTTTGTATTTTAGACTTAACTTTAGTAATATTCTTTAAACAAAAGTACACAGTTTCAAAAAATTCTTTTACAGCGCCTGGATTATGATTATACTTTTCCATTTCATCCAAAGAAGGAATACCTGGTTTTTTATCAAAAAAACCTTCTGGCGTAATATAAAATTCCTGTATATCTTGCCAATTCCGTTTTTTATCTGCTGGTAACTTACGTCGGAAATGAATGTATATATACTCTTCCACCTTAGTACCCCCCCCCGCCAAATTATAAGCTCTGAACACTTTTCCATTTGCATAATAAAAAACCTGGTGTTTATAATTACGGTCACATGTTTTCAAACGGAACCTTTTATGGAACGTTTTAATTTCTGCAAAAATACGTTTTTTAAACATTGGCAAATTATTATATTCATAAATTGAATATATTCCATCTGTTTCATCAAAAGCAAAATTATCACTTTTACTCAAAACTGTTTTATAATCCCCGCATTTACTGCCATTAAGTCTGTAATAACCATTAACCTTATCTGTATTTCTATAGAGCGATAAATGCCCTAATGGCAAAAATTTATCATATCTTTCTATATGGTATTTTTCTGCCATACCTTTAATATTTCCCCATACAAGGTCGAAATCACAATGCCCCCAGTAATCATACGATTTTATATAATCATCCAGGAGAATCCCATAAAGAGGCCTATAATCACACAATTTGTATGGCTTGTCCAATGATATCTCCATCTTTAATTTTTTCTTAAACATAATCTGTAACTTATCAAATGAAATATCGATTTTCTTAACATTATCTGGTAAATTTCCCATATCAATATCTGTAACAATAATAAAGTCAACAGAAGGATTATCCGCGCAAGATTTTAACCAATATGGCATCCAGTCTGGAAACTTACCATAATAGAACCCTATAATTACGATTTTTAATTTTCTTATGCTATCTTTATACATTTTCTATCCCCAAATCTATATATTGTTTACAGTTCCAACCATTCTCCCCACTCTCTCAGTACTTCCTGTGGCTCAATTTTCATATATCCTCCAGTTGGCACAAATGTCAATTCAGATAAATATATTTTTCCATATGAATCATACAAGTCTACCCTAACAAACGGAAAACCTGCACTAAGCTTTCTTGCAATATGAACCATATCATTAAATTTCTCTGGTTTTTTTAGATTATATGGACAATGTTCATGTTTTGGCAATGAATATGGTAGTTTTAAAAAATCCATATCATAATAATCTATATATTTATCTTCTTCCATTGACAAATATAATACTTTCGGTTCTCCATTAAAGCAGAAAAACTTAAAAGTTTTTAAATTAACGCCATCCCCCAGATACTCTTCTGCTATAATTTTCTTCTTTATAAATTTATATTGGACTTCCCCCTCTTTCCAATAATCCTCCTTCTGCCATTGGCGCAGCTTTTTTATTGCATCATCCACATCTAATTTTGATTTATCTTTAACAATAAGATTTGCTCCACATGTATGATTACATTTAATTACTACCTGACAAGGCAAGTTGTCCCAGTTTATCTCTTCTGGTTTATCATAAACGCCATATAGCATTGGGCACAATTCCTCTTTCCCTTTTTCCTTTAACCATTCTCTAACTAAATATTTATCAATACATTTTGTAATCTCCGGATTATTGTAATAAACATTCACCTTAAGCCAGTTAATTTTTGCATTAATGTCTTGTGGTTCTTTCCAGTTAAGCCATTCCCCACAAGAATATCTATAATTTATTGCAGTTTCCAACTTTGGCGAAATCCTTGTTAAACACTGCTTCACCCCCCCCTTATTTTCTGGGCTATTTTTTTTGCCATAACAGTCACACTCCTTTATAAACCTGTTAAATAGTCTTTACTTGCATTTTTCTTATGTATAATTTGTCCTGGATTTCCAATTACAACTGAATTATCTGGTACATCAAAATCCACCAAAGTGTTTGCAGCAACCAGTACATCATTTCCAATTTTTACATTGCCAACTACTGTTGCATTGACACATAACACAACCCTGTCGCCAATAACCGGAACCCCTTCACGTCTTCCACTTCTCACAGAGCCAATTGTGCTCCCTTTAAACAAAGTAACATTCTTACCTAAACGAGCCCTTGAATTCACCGTAATATTATATGGATGCAAAAGAAGCAATCCTCCCGAAATGTTAGAAAAAGAAATTTCTAACCCATATCTGTTTTCATAATGCTTTTGAATAAGATGCCCCATACTTGATATTATTTTACTATTGCTGCTTGCCATCCTTCCAAAAAAACAAAATCTCAAGTTCCTATGTTTTATAGTCCTCACCCCCCCCCCTAAAAATTTCCACTTACGTTGTGTCATAATATAATAATCTTCTTTATATTTGTTAAATGCCTCCAACATCTCAACATCCCCCTTAACGTTTTTATTAAAAATAATGGTTCATTGATAAAACAAAATCTATCATTTCAAAATCCTCTTTAATGGCGTGAGGGAAACAATAAATTTTACTGTTTCTGCATGTCCTTCCTTATGCCATCCCAATACCAAAATAATAATATTTGGCAGTATTATACATATTATAATTTTTACGATAAAACTTATAATCCCAGAGTCTTTTAAAAAACTGCACGCCATCCACGTAATAGCTCCAGCAATAACAGCCAGCCATATATAAAACAAACTTGACTTATAATATCTATCTGGCTTCTGGTTAAAAATTTTTTTTAAGAAAACTTTAGTTTCCCATGGAATGGAAACAATTACCATACTTAAAATAGTAGAAATAACAACCCCATTAATTCCAATTAACTGCACTAAAACAACATTTAAAATTATATTTACCATTATTTCTATATATGGTTTCCAACGGTCTATATCCCAAATTCCTGCTGCATCTTTATATGTTAATACTGTCTGGCGCATTTTCCATACATAAAAATATATTGACAGCAAAATTACTGTGTCAAATGGCAACATTAATTTTTCTCCCATCCATATCCGCATCATTGGCTGGTAAAGACACAAAAAACATATGGAACACCATCCGGCAAGCCATGCATTTAAAACAGCAAACTTTTTAAAATCAGCTATATTTTTTTCTATGCTTTCTGAAAAAAGACTGTTTCCAATCCCTGCAGCAATTGCCTGATAAACAATATCTAATACGCCAGATACCGCAGACATAAGGTAATAATAATTATTATATACGGTTACCATATGCAGGCCCAAAAATGAAGAAATTACAATCGTATCTGCTGAATTTGTTACCACCTGTGATAATTTGTGCCCAAACAAATCTTTTACATTGGCTATAATTGCCTTTAAACTATCTTTTGAATAGTGCGCCCCAATTATATAAGCGGAATATTTTTTATTAACATATACAGCGATAACTATATTTTCTATAGCAGTAAAAATAGGAATCCATATAACATATACATAATAGCCCTTAAAATACAAAAGGCTTGCAACCTGCGATAGATAAAGAACGAAATGTACAATAAGCCCTATATTAGAAATAATATCCCGTCTTTGGCAAGCCGACAAAATAGTTGATTTATATGCTGCAATAAAATAACTTTCTGATGAATTTAACAAATACATGATATATAATATATATATATTGACATCACCTGGATAACCGCCATGTATAAAGTACGGAAGAAAAGGCAAAGCAATACATCCTGCCACAAGAATCACTAAACCGATAATTCTATAAATAAATTTATATAGGCTAACAAGTTCACGTATTTTAACAATATTTCCTTCTGCAATAGGCTGATATAAGCAAAAAACCATTGCACTTCCAATTCCAAGTTCCGATAAACTCAATACTTGCAATACAGATGTAAATAAACTGCTCAGCCCTAAATATTCTGAGCCAAGGGTATAAATTAATACTGTTCTTAATATAAATGGACAAATAATTGTAATTAATTTATTTAATAATCCAAATTTTATATTTCTAACTGCATTTTTCTTTCTTTCCAGTTTCATAACCTTTCTCTGTCTTTCCATTATAAGAATATGATATAATAATCCCAAACAACATAGCAAATAACATGCTATTCCAATGCAGGAATGCTGATTCTCCAAATGATGTTAAAAGTAAATATAATAAAATATACATACCTCCATAATAAACAGCAATATTTTTTGATATGCAATTTTGTATACGAAGATATATCCACAATAAAACCATAAAATACCCAACGGTTCCGATAAACCCTGTTTGTCCCAAAACCATTGGCCAAAATGTATCATTTATAAAACTGCTTCTATCAACAGATAAACCATACACATTTGATAGATGATACATTTTATATATGGGCGAATATCTAACTTTAGAAAAATATGACGCATATGTTCCAAATCCTGTTCCTAATGGAAAATAATCCACTAAAAGCCTGAATCCAACTATAAATAACATTGACCTTGCAATACCTGGCTGTACTACTGCCAATATTTGCTTTCGTGCAACAAAGACAGCAAGAAGACCCAGGACGATAAAATACCACCATTTGATTTTTTTTCTTAGTGCCTTCCCAAAATAAAAGAATACGATAAATACAGCTACAGCCGCCAACGACTTAAAACGCAACGTCGCTAATATAACAAACAGGCCAAATATAATTTCCTTTGTCCATTTTAATTTCCCTTCTCCAATCAGGCACAAACACATTAAACTAGCCGCTGTTGAAGCTAATGAAGTAGCTCCTTCATATAGCGCAACAGCCCTTATACCCATTTTCACGTCTGAATATTCATTAAATATATGAAATATTCCGTCTATTACAGTAAGAAAAAACAGAAAGCATAATAATATTTTGGCATGTTCTGATAATGTGCTGAATAAAATATTATAGTTAATACCACTTTTCTTACAGAAATAGATTGCAAAATATATCCATAAAAAAAACTTTATTGACAATAATAAATCTGGTATTGCAATAGATAATAAAGGCTGGTACATAAATATAATATTCCCTAATATGCCTGCTGTTACAAATAAAACGATGCCTGCTGCTATTAAAATATTTCTTTTTAATAATTTATGTACAGAAAATACCTCTATAAAAAAACAGGATAACCCAGCAATGGCCAAAATCTCATCTACATAACCAAAAAAAGGAATAAATAATACGAGTATATTTCTAAACGTATAACAATATAGCAGTACCACAAATAAAATTGTGTGTTTATTAATTGTCAGTTTCGATATTTTCAAAGTAATTTATCTCCCTTTTATATTTTAATAATTGACACAAATTTTTCCCCATAGCATACCTTGAAAACTTCTTTAAAAAACTTTTTCTTGCAGATATGCCTATTTCCTTAGCGGAATCTGAATTAATTTCCTTAGAGAATATATCAACAAACTTTTTTAAATCCTTTTTAATCAGCAATCCGTCTTTGCCATCATCTATATACATCTCGCCTAATGTACTAGGAACCGTTACGGCTACTAACTTTTCATAAGACATTGCTTTTAAAAGCACGGTATCTCCTGAACATATTGTGCCGTCATCTATCGGGATAATCATAGCCTTACAATTTGCTATATATGGAAACTGTGCGTCACCTATAATATCCCTTCTATGGATAACATTTACCGGCAACTTCTTTTTAGGGCAAAAAGTATCACTTGCAATTACCAGCAGTTCATTTTCCGGCATTCGTCCCCATGCATTCACAAGAAAATCAAAATCCCTGTTAGAGCGCCCAATGGAAAAGGAATAATTATTATATTCCACTTTTGTTTTTTTCCATTTTTCATATGTATCTGGTATCCCAAAAGGTGTTACTATAAATTTATTTTTTGATATACCAAATTCCTTTGCACAAATTTTTGCGTAATTATAGGAAAGGACATGTATATAATCCAAATACTCATTCCTAACACAATATCCCATAAAGCATTTATAGATTTTGCCAGCAAAACCTGCTTTAGATTTATATGTAAAATTTACTGCAATAACAATATTTCTCTTCTTTATATGGAACAATCTGCAATAAAATACATAAAAGAGCGCAAAAAACTGCTGCCATCCAATTACATACTTATATTGCCTGCTCTTCATAACAAAATAAAAAGGATAGACAGCATAAATGAAATATCTTCTAAAATTTGCTGCTTTACCATGGCTGCCATTACATATTTTGCTATTGATAAAAATTTCATCACCTGTAACAGCCTTAAATCCTTCTGCGAATTCCTCAACTTCTTCTTTTTCACAATCAGCAAGTATAATACTTTTCCTATGTTTATTAAATGACTTCATTGTATACCTCCAAAAATTTCGGAGCCAGTTTAGACCATAAATACTTATTTTGTATAAGCTGTTTCGCATTATCACTTATACTTTGGTTCTTTATATCATTCTCTAATATTTTTTCCGCGCTTCTGCTCCATGTTTTTATATCTCCATTTTTTTGAATATACCCTGTTCTTCCATTTCTGATAAGAAGGGAAGAACCTCCACATTCTGTCGTTAAAATAGGTATTCCAAAATACATTGCTTCTAAATATACCATTCCAAAAATATCATATTGTGTCGCTAATAAGTATAAATCACATGCCTGGTATAAAAACCGAAGATATTTCTGTTCTAAAGTACCTAAATACACTACATTATTACTTAACTCTTTTTCTCTAATATAAGAAAAACAAGCATGAAAATATTTTTCTTCCTTGTATTCCTTATCACCAACTATAACTAATTTATAGTTGGTGTGTCCATTTTTGTTAATCAGGTTATCTAAAACTTGTAATAAAAACATTACATTTTTACGTTTTGACAATGTACCAATAAATAATAAATATTTAAAATTATCCTTCTTTTCAATAAGGTGTCCTAATTTTTTTGGAAGTTTTTCAACAGGGGAATTTAAAACAGATTCATTTAACCCTACTCCTAATGTGGTTATATTTTTAAAACCTTTATTTTTAAGATAAGCCTCTGCAAGATAGCTTTTTGTTATAACCCTGGCATTTTTAAAACCAGACCGCCAGGAAAATACCATATCAAACACCTTGCTGCGTAGATTATACTTCTTAGTATATTGTGACTTATATGGCCCATGGTATATAACTGTCTTATCCGGAAACCGCCTATACACCTGCCAGCTGCATATCTGATCGCATTCTGACACCTGTATTAGATCATACTTTTCGCAAATCTTATACAGGATAGTATCGTAAATTGCATTCCATACAAGATTCCTGCCACTAATATGATAAACTTTAATCTCTGTCCCATCAGAATGAATAATTTCAGACCTCTCATTCCCTTTTTTTGCATAATACACAAGCCCACATTTATGTCCCATTTTGGACAATTCTGTTGCAAGCCCAATTCCCTGGTTATTATATAAGTTCTTACTACAATCCTCTTCTATTGCAATTGTCCTAATAATAAGAATATTCATAAAACTTTACAATCTCCTTCTGGTTTTTCTTCTATTTCTTATCTATCTGCTTATCACTATATTGCTTTTTTAATAATTTCAACCATTTTAATCCCGTCCATCCTTGGCCTGTGCACACCTATCACATGTACTGCATCGATCCAGATCTTCCTTTGTAACCTTGCCATCTCTATAATTTTTTACAACAGTATTTTCATACATACTGTACTTTTTCTTTTTCCAAAAATATAAAAACTTATGCTTTACGACCCACCATGCTGGAACCCATATATACTTATGCATTGCAGGCGAAACAGAACCAATCATCCAGCAATTCCTGTCACAGCATCTTACTTTATTGCGGACTATTTCTGCCTTCTTGCCGTTCCACAATTCATCCCATGGCTGTTTATTAATATTTCCCATAACTTCTTTATCTTTTGTTCCATTACATGGCATTACATCCCCATATGGATCAATAAAAAATGTATCAAAACTCATGTCACATGGCAAAAGCCGTTTCTGTCCATATATATAGTTAATAAGGCCATGGTTAAAATATGCCCTGAACCATTTTTTAGGATTATTAGATTTAAGCAGCTCATTTACTAAATCTTCAAAATGTTGTGCTACCTTTGGCCTGTTATGTATAATATTTTTTGTTTCCACAAAATAGAAACTATTGTGTAATGAAGCTGTTGCAAATTCCATGCCCATTTCGTCTGACAATTTATATAATGGAACTAGGTCAGGAGCATTTTTATCCTGGACTGTCATTCCAAAACCAACGTCCTTCATCCCCATGCTTACAAGTTTCTTTAAAGTAGTATAACCACGGTTATACCCATCCTCCAGGCCACGTATCTCATTATTCGTCTTTTCAAGCCCTTCAATAGAAATACGTATTCCTATATTAGGAAAATCTTTGCATAAATCAATGATACGGCCTGTAAAAAAACCATTTGTCGAAATTACAATACGGTCACTTTTCTTATACAGCTCCCTGACAATTTCTTTTAAATCCGTACGGATAAACGGCTCGCCGCCTGTAATATTTGTAAAATACATTTCTGGCAATTTTTTAATTGCCTCAACTGTGATTTCTTCTTCTGGTTTAGACGGCGCCTTATACCTGTTACACATAGTACATTTTGCATTGCACCTGTAAGTCACAATCACTGTGCCATTCAGTTTTCTTCCCATTTTCTATTTCCTTTTCCAAGGAACTGTAAGTCCCTTAATATAAATCAATTAATTTTTTTGTATAACTTTCCAAAGTATCGAATTCTATTTTATTACAATTAATACTGTATTCCTTTAAAATATCCCTGTTATTCCATAACCTTTTTATACATTTTACAAATTCTTCTTTATTGCCGCTTTCAAATAAGTCTCCTGTATATCCTGCTTTGATTAGTTCAGGAATCCCTCCAATGTCCGCCCCTAAAACAGGAGTCCCACACATCTGGCTTTCCATAACTGAAAATGGGCAATTTTCATACCATTCAGATGGATAAACAGAAAGCTGTGCTTCAGATATTAACTTATCCAGATTAGGACCTTTCTGGAAACCAACATTTTTTATATTGGATATCCCCTCTAATTCCTTTCCAAGAGGCCCTGTGCCAGCAAATACAAATTGAATGCTAGGAAGTTCCCTGCAAGCTTGTATTAATGTTTTCATTCCCTTTTCTTCTGAAAACCTCCCAAAATAAAGAATATAATCTCTCTTTTCTATATCTTTTAACACGGGTTTGCCTATAAAATTATGTAAAATAATTGTTTTCTTTCTAAAAACTGGATTTGTATCCATTTGTTTTTTCATAAATCTAGATGGACATATAATTATATCTATTTGTTCATAAATATTTCTTTTATTCCAATAACACGCCTCCATTGTCCCAATGAAACTTTTTACTTTTGAACCATGTATACAGTTTCCATTCGTACAATTTAAAAATCTGCTTCCAAGGCACTTTTGGCAGTTTGTATGCGTATTAGGGTTATACATCATATGGTTAGGGCAAATTAACTGGTAATCATGTGCTGTATATATTATCTTACACTTATGTCCTGCTTTCTTTTTCCATCTTATTACTTCCACAATAACCGAAGGTGTAATCTGGTAATTAAAATTATTTAAATGAATCACATCTGGTTTGAAATCCTCTAAAACAAGGCGGATTTTTTTTCTTGCTTCTATCGAATAAATTGTTTTAACTGGGTATAGTAATTTAGAAAGCCTGCTTCCTTTGTGAAAATCCATGATAGAAGTATAGGTATTTACAGAATTTCCAACACAACGCCCCTCATGCTCCATACCAAAATATTGTACTTTATGTCCCTGGCGAATTAATTCTTCACCTAATTTAAAAATATAAGTTTCTGAACCACCATTTGGAAATAAAAATTTATTGACCATTAAAACTTTCATAATATACTATTCCTATCTGCATGTTTAATATTTTGCATATGTATCTATCCTTTATATACTTCCAATGTCCTATATGTGACATCGTCCCAATTATATTTCCCACATATATAATTCTGTGCTCCTGCTTTATATCTATCTACAATTTCCTTATGCCCCAACAGCTCCCTAAGTTTATGCTTTAAATCAGGTACACTGCTTTTTTTAAAGCAAGCTGCCCTTATCTGCATTTCAACCACCTCTACATTCTCTGCAATATCACTGACCAGGCAACAATTCCCATAACTCATAGCTTCTAACAAGCTGACTGGCATCCCTTCTACATCACTTGGAAGAACATATATATATGCATTGCTATATAATTCTTCCAAAAGCTCCCCTTGTACAAATCCAGCCATTAGTATTCTTTTATCTTTTGCTGCTTTCTTCTCCATCTGTTTCATATAATTATCTGTATGGCTGCTTCCACCAGCAATTACAAGACGTTTGCCAGTATCTATATCCATATAAGCATCTAAAAGATAATGCAGTCCCTTTTCTGGGACTATTCTCGCAAGAAAAAGAATATAACTATCCTTTTCCAGCCCCCATTTTTTCTTGATTATTCTATCTGAATGAATTCTTGGCTTTAAAACACCATTTGGAATAAAAACAGTATCCCTTCTATATGTGTCTTTAAAATATTTCTGCATATTTTTAGACAATACAATAATCTCATCTGCATATTTAGCCGCAACTTTCTCACCAAATAACAAAAATTTAGTTGCAAACCCTCCCCACTTTGAACGCTGCCAATCAAGGCCATGAATAGTAGCAATAGTACGTATACCAAATAAATGAGGTATCCAAAGCATAGAACAGGCACCTTCTGCATGGTAATGTATAACATCATAACGTCCAAATAATGCACGCATTGTAGCCAGAAATGAATAAACAACTGCATTTAGTTTCTTATTCTGAAATGTAGGAATTGTAATAATATGAATACCTTTATACTCTTTTAAACCTCTTTTTAAGTATGCATCATTTTCTTCTCCCGACACATGATGCCCTTTCCGGTTATACACATCTACTACATGGCCGGCTTGTACCATACGGGCAGCCAACTGTCCCACTACAATTTCTATGCCGCCTTCCCGTGAAGGAACCCTTTTATGCCCAATCATTGCTATTTTCATAATTTGCACCAAGCCTCAAGCGAAAATGCCTACATTTTCATTTGAGGCGCAAACACAAAGGGAAAAAGATGTGTGTTTGCATTTTACCCTTTCTTCTTTTTTCTTTCACCCTTTCCCCCATCTTCCTTAAATCCATATGCCTTTCCCAAATCCCCTGCCTGATTACCTCCGCCAAAGATATACGCTTTCCTATCCGACATCTCCCCCATGCCTGCAAACAACGCATAGCCAAGCGGGTTATAAGCCTCTTCCAGCAAATGTTGGTCAATGGCGCTGCTTACTGCCAGCAGCAGAATAGTTAGCATAAGTGCAGTATCTTCCCTGCGTTTATAGCAAATAATGCCATAAGCAATACATACTATCCCCAAAAACAGGATGCCATACCTTAGTAAGATAAACAGATAGGAACAGTCTATAAAAAAGTAAGGCTTTGTATGTTTTAAGGAACCTCCCATGCCTTCCATAGGGACATTTTTTCCAAAAAGCGACAGCCCAAACTGCTTCAGCCCCTTCTTCCCCAGCATCAGCCTTCCTGATATAGCCAAATTGACTGCTTCTAAAAATTTATTTTCTTCCCTGTAAGCAGACGTAAGCAAGTACATGGCAAGGCTAATCACTGACAGACTGATAAAGGCAAGCCTTCCTAACAGTTTTTTTAACGTCAGGCACGCCTTGGTCCTTTTAAACAAAATAAGCTGCATATTTCCCACTTCCATATCCGATGTTTGTATCTGTTCCCTCTCCCTCTGCCAGCGCATGATATGGTATATCCCAAAAACCGCTGCTAACAACAGAATGCATATGGTATCAAGCTTTGCGTTACAATAATAATAAATTACACCAGCAATCACGCATGTTCCTATATAATGGAACCAGCGCATTTTTTTGTGGTACAGGTAATATGCGGTAAGAAGCATGAAAAAGAGATGTGCAGCAAAATCCGTTGTATATATACACCCAAAGGAATACCGAATCCCCCTACCGTCTGTTGCCGGATAAGCCAGGTTTTCAATAACCCCAAGTAGAGATGCGCAGAATGCCAGCCCTACAACAACAGCGCCTATCAATAAATGTACCCGTAATATCTTTCCAAAAGGGACATCCTTTGCCGCTGCTATCATTAATACCCATATAAATGGCCATAAGTAACCGCTTGCCATTGCTATAAGCAATCCGCATGCCAACATCGCGGCGACTGCCATAAACATTTTAACTGTATAACTATCAAACAGAAAAATTTTTCCTGCCAGGAGTACAACAGAAAGTATAAGGCAGGTTTGAAAAACTGTTTCACTGTAAGGAAACATAGTTGTCCTAATCATTTTCCAAAAAATATATAAAATAAAACCTCCAAAAAACAGCACTTCCCCATTGCATGAGTCCCGAACGAAACGTTTATATTTTTCAACCAGAACTTCCAAACTGTATCCTCCACCTTTCTGATAGGTGCGGCAATAAACTTTCCCAGCGAGGTGTTTTCGAGCCCGGAAAGTCTCCGCACCTTTTATTAAATGACAATGCATCCCCATACGGGAATACCGAATTTCCGGCATGTCCTTATCTGCCCTGCAAGCTGTGGGTATGTGTTTTCACCAGCCTTTACCACCATTACAGCATATTTCTTTTCAATCATTCTTTCTAAAGAATCTTTACTGGACACTGCGCCTGACGCCACTGAAATCCCATTCTCTTTCAATGCTTTTGTTATTTCATTTACTGTTTTTATGGCAGCTTCATTTTCAGAAAGAAGATTTAGGTAAAAGCCTTCTGCACAGTATTTTTTTGCTAAAAATTTCAGTTCCATAATCCCCGTAACGGTATCAAAAGCCCTGCCTTCCTTCTGGCTTTTGCAGGAAAATACAGGCATATCTGTATGTATAAGCTCTTTTTCAGAACGTATCCTGTCACTAAGCAGATAACGCAACGACAGGACTGCCAGGGGAATTACACATCCGGCAATCATTCCTAATATGGCATATTTTATAACCAGTATTTTTCCGGAAGCTGACGCCTCCATTACTTCTGGCTGGCTGCTTTCTATATACTCTGCTTTTGAACGTTTATTTGATGCCAGCCTGCTCTGATAATCTGCCAATGAAATATTGTAGTTTTTAAGTGCATCAAGCTTCCCGTTCTGCACATTTGTCACATCATTATCCTTTTTTGTATAAAAGGTACTCTCTAATCGCCGTAATGAAAATTCCCCATATATTTTTTTTATCTCTGGCACATGGCCAACAATGCCTTTTTGTACGGTTTCCAATATTTTCCGTCCCTGCCCTTTGTCATAATGCAGTACAGTGATATTTAATATATTTCCGTTAACAGACCACGATAAAAGTTCCCTTATATATCCTGCCTCCAAGCTTCCAAATTCTGCTTCAAGGCATTCCTGCACATTGCCATATGCAAGGTAATTTACCATTGAATTTAATACCCCGCCCGTATCCTGGGCGCCTGTCACGGCATATTGCGCTGTTGCAGCCTGCAAGTTTACGGCGTCTAACTTCATGTAGAATGCTTCATCAACATATTTTTGTATATTTTCTATCTCCCCTAAAGTAATATCTATGTTGCACTGTGCCTCCTCTATCTGCTTGTCATAAGCTGCCAACTGCTCATTATATGCATCTACCGCCTCCTGCTCCCTGGCGGCCAAATGATTCACCTTTCCTATCTTTCTGTATCCCAATACGCCGGATATTATGGCACAGGCAGCCACAGATAGTACTATTATTTTCCAATAATGGATGCAATCATCTGCTATGCATCTAAAATAATAATTTTTTTGCTTCATTTCATCCCTCTTCTTTATCTCTCTTCTTTCTTCTTTTCTTGAGGAACGGTAAATAATTAATTTCTTTACAGTTCCTTGCTGCCCCTGCCATGCGCAATAATTCCATTGCCGCCGGCTCTTTTTGCCACAAAAGCATCCCAATATAGCTCCCAAAGAAAAGAATGGCAGAAAATATAAGTGAAAATACTGCTGGAAGATTTACAGGCTTTATCCATAAGGATGCAATCATTCCCACAAAACACGCTTTTATTAATTTCTCCCAGCAAACGCCTTCAAACGGCCTGCCTGCCGCCTCTTTTATGTATCCATACTGTACTAGGAAAACTGCCGTTTCTGCCACAAAAGTCCCTATAGCTGCACCTGCTGCACCATATAATGGAATCAAGATGCTGTTTAAGGCAAGATCCGCAGCCACGCCCACTAAAACGGAATGCAACGTGTCTTTTTCCCTTCCCATTGCCACAAATGCCTGTATTCCAATGATATTCGTTAACCCAATTAATAGTACCGTTGGCATAATGATCTGCATGGGAAGAACTGAATTTAAAAATGCTGGCCCTGATATAAGTGTTATGCTTTCCTTCGCAAAAATTATAAAATACACTGCCACTGGAAATGCCGCACACAGCATTGTATGGATTGCCTTCTTGTATATTTCTTTAAATTTTTCTTCCATCCCCTTTTCAATGTAAGATGACATGCGTGGAAGAAGCACCATTCCGGCTGCCGTAACAAAACTTACAAGGACTTCTTTAACATTCACAGCCGTGTTATAATAACCCACTTCTTTGGTATCCTTTATCATGCCAAGCATAACAGTGTCCATATTTGTATAAACCATAGATGCACAGGAAACCGCAAAAAGTACGACGATCTGTTTTACATGGCGCTTTATATGGTAATTCCCTAAAAACTTAACATAGATATATTTGCGTACATGCACAAAATTTATTATGCCTGGCGCATAGGATGCAAAAACTAACAACACTCCATAACAAATGTAATCCTGCCTGTCCCTGACCATGATAAACAACGCCGGTATAGCAATTGCCTTAAATATCAATGAAGTCTTTGTAAGATAAGGATACTGTTCCAATGCCTGATACAGCCATTCCGTCCCAATAACTTTCAGAAACGCCATTGTTCCCATTGCAAGGAATAGTCCCCTGTCATTCTGTAATCTTGGAACTACAGCCAAAAGCCCAAAAAAGATACTGTAAGAAAAACTCATCGTAACCAGGCTTATTAGCCAAAGTTCATGTACTGTCCTGCTTAGTTCTTCTTTGTTATCTGCAACTTTAGCACATGCCTGTATCCCATAAGTTGGCACTCCCATCTGTGCAAGCATTGTAAAATAAGCAAGCGCTGATGTTGCAAATGATACTTTCCCGATCCCTTCCGGCAACAGTATTCTTGATGCATAAGGGAAGGCTATCACTGGAAAGATAAAGGAAAGCGCTTTCAATAATCCATTCAAAAGCACACTATATGCCAGCGGTTTTTCTCCTGCCACCTCTTACACCTTTCCCAGTATTTTCCATATCCATCAGTACCATATCCATCCTTTCCCCTCTCTTCCCAATGTAAAAATTACTCTGCACCTTTTCCAAACAGCACAACCCAGATTGTCCTTACTATAATCTTAATATCCAATCTGATGTTCCAGTTATCAATATACTCACAATCTAACCTGACTATTTCATCAAAATCAGTTACGCGGCTTCTGCCGCTTACCTGCCATAAACCAGTTAAACCAGGTTTTATGCTTACCCTTCTTCTATGGTATGAATTGTACAGTTCAAACTCTGACTCTGTCGGAGGGCGCGTGCCCACAAGGCTCATTTCGCCTTTTAATATATTGATTGCCTGCGGAAGCTCATCTATACTTAACTTCCTTATCAGTTTCCCCAAAGGGAATATCCTTGGGTCATCTTTTATTTTGAAAATAAAATCACTGCACATTTCATTCTTTTTCATAAGAGCCGCTTTTTTCTCCTCTGCATCCATATACATAGAACGGAATTTATATATTTCAAATCTCCTCCCGTTCTTTCCTATACGTGTCTGTTTAAAAAGAATGGGTCCTGGCGACTGTAAAACTATCCCTACAGCTACAAACGGAAACACAATACACATACACAGGAATAAGACAACTCCGCTGCATATGTCCATAATGCGTTTTATTACTACATCACGCATGTCATATTCATAGTTTGAATATGTAAGCACGCCGTATTTCCCTATGGTTGTAAACTGCTTTTTGCCAAAATCATACTCATATTCCCAAAGGTTAAGATGTATCTTTATCCCCATCGCCTCAAGCCATCCCATAATCTGCCCTGTAGTTTCATTAAAACGGTATGGGATATGGATAAAAGCGCTGTCAACAGGAATTCTTTTTAGTACTTCTTCCATATCATCCAAACCTGCTGCAACAAGAACCCCATCTATATTTTTGCCTGACATATTTTTATCAATAAGCGCGATATATTCTATATTTAAGTAAGTAATTTTTTTGATTTCCCCTAAAATCTCTCCGGCATGGCTGCTGTCTGTGATCAGTATTACCTTTTCTGCATACGTAGTCATATATTTTATCCGGAACGCTTTTTTAAATAACAGGTGTTCTATGTATGTACCCAACACGGAAAGTATAAAAAAGTAACCAAGCTGCAGCCTTGAAAAATCCTCTCCAAGCTTCATAATATAAAAGTACGCCATTACACATAATGACACTATTATGTACTGCTTTAATACCAAAAACGCTTCTTTTCCCCTGTCTCTTGTAAGAAAATCTGTATTTGTCCTGAAAAAAATCTGTACGGCAATGTACGCAAGTATAACAAACCACAGTAATGCTGCATAATCTGCATCTGCTGCGATATGCCCTACCCTTGGCGTATTAAACCTGAGTATATTCGCAATGGAATATGCAGCCAGCATAACTCCTATATCAAGCAGGATTACAATATAAGATGCCAGCGCCTTTATCCTCTGATTCATACTGATACCCTTTCATCCCACGGTAATCCTTAATACTGCTGAAGCTATGCCATACAGCATATAATTACTTCTTCGCAGTATAAGGATTGCTTTGTTTGCCATTTTAAAATATACTTGCGGGTATTTCTTTTTCACCATGTTTTCCATTCTTATAATTTTCTTTTTATTTTCCTTATTTGCAGGATAACTTAAATATATCTTTATTTGGCTTGTCACCAGCTTAGCGATTGACTTCTCAAGATATTCTTTCTTAGGTTTGCTTAATATGCTTTTATTCCCATCATACAGATGCACCACCCTTCTTAACACCTTTTCATGGTCTTTGCAATTTTTCTGCATATTTAATAAAGCCACGCTCTGCGTTGGTAATCCTAAGCGGTACATATAAACAGGTTTTGGCAAAAAAGCAATTGTATTGATATAAGGCACGGGCAGCAAAACAAATTCTGCATCTACATAAAAACAATGTGTATCCAGTTTTATTTTATTTTTCTGTAAGATTTCTGTCTTAATCGCCATAGCATGCATATTTATATATATTTCACTGCAAACACTGTCAAATATATATTTCTTCCTATATTTAAGGCCTTCAAATTCATTTTTAATCTCTTTTATTTTCTTATGCGTCTTATCATCAACCCATCGGTAATCAGTGGATATAACATCGGCATCCGTAACTTTTATAAAGCTTATAAGTTCCCTTAATGCGGCAGTATCTACCCAATCATCCCCATCCACTGTTTTAAAATACTTTCCTTTTGCTTCTGATATCCCAGAATTTACAGCCGACCCATGCCCTCCATTTTCCTTATTTACCAATTTGAATATCCCTGGATACTTTTTTACATATTTGGCAGCAATGCAGGCTGTATTATCTGTTGAGCCGTCATTCACGATGAATACCTCAATATCGCCTGCAGAACCTGCACCAATAAATGAAACAAGGCATTCTTCTATATATTTTTCTACATTGTATGCCGCAACTAAAATTGTAAGCAGCTTTTCCATTTATACTTTCTCCTCAATATTTACTACTGTCTAAACGCTTCCCTCAGATGCCTGTATTTAAAAATACCATTCACCATATACCATGCCATATAATACCCGGCTTGAAAAACATCCAGCCCCACATACCGATATGTATTCCAATTCATCTTTGCCGCATACAGTTTATTTCCCGATTTAGAAGATTTTCCCAGCCGGTAGATAAGCAGCGGCTCATCTATCCCATATACGGAAATCCCTGTCTTTGTAAGTGCAAGCCATATTGCAAAATCCTCATGCAGCCTGTCATCCCTTACGTAAAACGTTTCATACAGGCTTTTCTTTACCAACACCGATGAATTGGATACAAGATTCTGTTTTAAGAGTTTCCTGTAGCCAAGTTTTTCTGGAACATGGAGTTCCCACTTAAGCCTTCTCCCCGTAGCATCCATAAAAGCAGAGCCTGTAAAAACCAGTGCAGCATCTTGTTCTTTCTGAAATCTAATCTGTTTCTCTAGCTTTTCCGGCATCCATGCGTCATCACTGTCTAATATAGCAACCCAGCTTCCCGCTGCATTCTCCAATGCATGTCTCCTGGCATAAGAAACACCTTTATTTTCCCTGTTCCGAAACAGCCTTATGCGTCTGTCTTTTCCTGCTAATTTTTTAACAATATCTACAGTGCTGTCTGTAGAGCAGTCATCCACAACCAATATTTCCAGATTCCGATATGTTTGCCCCAGGGCTGACAGGACAGCTTGCCGTACTGTTTTCTCTGCATTATATGCAGCCATAATTACGCTGATTAGCCCAAACCCTATATTATCCATCTGCTTTCCCCCTCGTGCCCTGTTCTGCTGATGCAGCCCATGTTGATGCCATATCCTTTCCCTGCCCCTTCGCTGTGACTTCCCCCACCCCTTCGGTACTTTCTGCCATAAACAAAATCTTCACTGTGGCGAGCATAATCCTGAAATCTTCCACCATGCTTGGATGGGCAATATACATTAAATCCATCTGCAGCTTATCATATGGCGTCGTATTATACTTCCCATAGACTTGCGCATAGCCTGTCAGCCCCGCCTTTGCCTGTAGCCTTAACCGAAACTCAGGCATTTCTTCTTCATACTGCTTTGCTATCTCTGGCCGTTCCGGCCTCGGCCCAACAATACTCATATCTCCCTTTAAGATGCACAAAAGCTGCGGAAGTTCATCCAAACGGATTTTGCGGATAATACGCCCCACCTTCGTTAACCTTTTATCATCCCTGCCTGCAGAAAGCCTTGCAATACCATCTTCTTCTGCACTCATTTTCATGCTGCGGAACTTTAACACATCAAACTTTTTCCCATCCTTTGTCAGGCGGCACTGACGGTAAAAGATATCCCCGCCATCTTCTGCTTTTACTGCAATCGCCATTATAATCCAGGCCGGGAATGATATGATAAGAACCGCTGACGCAAAAACTAAGTCGGCGAGCCTCTTTGCTGCCAGGTACACCGGGGAAGGGTTATACCTGCCTGTCTTCAAAATTGGCAAATGAAACATGTGTATCTGCTTTGCGCTGCTCATAATCGTGTCGCCAATCCTTGGAATCACATAAACTTCCATCCCTTTTTCTACACAGTATTTCAAAATGATATTGCGGTCATGACTGTGGACTCCACTTAAAAAAACAGCATCCATTCCATCCAGCATCCGGATATTTTTAAGACATTCCCCTGCTTCTTTTGTAAGATGGATAGCAAACTTTTTTGCCAGGCCATATTCCTCTACAAGCCGTTCCAAGTCATTTCGCATTTCGTAAATAACGGCAGATTTTTTGGGGGCAAATACTTTGTAGTACCATTTATTGGCAAGTTTAAACCAAACAGCGGCAAAAACGACCTGGCAGAAAAACACGATAAACAGAGGGGCAGGGTTTGGCAGGTGCTTTGTTAAAAGCCAGCCCACAACATACATGGCAGAATCAGAAAACAGCGCTGCCAATGACTGGCTGTACACCGCTTCAAACATCTGGTTCATGGACACAAGAAAAGCATCATATACTTTCCCAAACATTACATACAGCAGAAGGAACAGCCCTATAACTGCCCAGTTCCCTTTTCGGTAAAACGGCGCCCATGTCCTTTCTGCGTAATAGCAAAGCCATATCAAGGCAAAAGGAACGGTAATCAGGACTACATCCAGCATTTTAACCAGACGCAGAGTGATATCGTGCTTTATACCTTCCATCTTCTTCCTCCCTGCTTAAGCTGTTTTAGGATTATGGAAACCAATTACCCAGAATATGCAATCTGCAAACTACAGTTCCCTATTATTCCGCGGCATATATATTTCCTTATAACATCCCCAGCAAAGCTGTCCAGCGCCTTCTATGTAATGCTCCCGCTCCGAAAGCGGCTGGTATTTTTCTGTCTTTGTTAGCCTCCCACACAAAATGCAATGTTCCTTTCCAGAAAAATGCTGTGACTCCGCCTTGCATTTATCAGCCTTCATTTGTCTCCTTCTTTCCCTTGCTTGAGCAGCTTACATCCCCAATACTTCCCAAAACCATCACTCTACACCAAGGGCGGCAAGCCTTTCTATCTGCTCCTTTGTCAGCTTCCCCGCCTTTTTCTTCCTCTTCTGCCGGTAAATCCATTCGCCCAAACGGTAACCGTCTGACATAACAACTGTTTTTATAATTTCTTTTGGCTGATTGTAAGAACAATACTCCTTCAAAGCCTTGCAGCCTTTTTCAAAAGCACGCTCCGCCGGGGATTCCCACCGTATCCCAATCTTATCCAGTTCTTCTTTTTTCCACCCCTCAAGAACACCCTTTTTATACTGCATCCTCTGTATGTACAACCATTTTCCAAGCCAGATTCCATCCTCTGTCACATACTGCTGTGAAATCTCCAGATTCCCATGCTCTTTAAAATACTCCCCTGCAAGTTTACGCCGGTATTCCCACGAATCTTCTTTCTCGTGAACCATACCGATTTGATGAAGCTTCCTCTCCCAACAGATGCCAAGGGCTTCCAGCTTTTGTACCTGCTCTTTTGTGATACCATTCCCCTGAACTGCAGAAGCTTTTCCTTCCCTATCAAATGCCGAACCTTTTCCATACCTTTTCCGATAACTGCTTTTCTGGTTATTCAGCCATACTCCAAGTTTTTTCCCATCATCTGTAATATAATTGCATGGGATTTCCAAATCCCCAAAAAAGTTTTTATACTCTTTTGCCGCCTGATAATACATTTCCCAACGGTACTCCCCTACATCCCAGACCATTCCTGCCTTTTCCAACTTTTTAACAGCTTTTTCCTCTAGGTTTCTTTTTTTATACTTGGAACGCATAGCCCCAACCCATCTCCCAAGCGGGAATCCCTCTGCCGTTTCATACTGCACCTTTACATCCCCATGACCGTTTTCCGCCACAAACCGTTTTAATTCGGCAAGCCCTTTTTCAAACTGCTCTGTCCTTTTATCCTTCCAGCGCATCCCAATTGCATCCAGCCTTTTTATCTGCCCCTCACTTAATGCCCCGGCCACAGTCCCAGCACGCACTCTCCGCTGTGCCAATATCCATAAACCAAGGTTTAAGCCGCTTTCTGTAATATATTTTTTCTTTACCTCAAGATGCCCTTCCCTTTTATAAAAAGCTTCCGCCTCTTGGTAATAAACCTCCCACGGAGAAGAAAGATTCTGGCGGATGGCGCGGAATAATCTACGGCAGTCCAACAGTTCATCAATAATCCTAAAGCAATTCTGCTCTCCTGCTTTTTCTTCCCCTTCACACCTCTGAAAGACAGACGCTTGTTCAAACTCACCCTGTAGGGAATCAATGGAAGAAAGGCTTTCAAAATTATTGACGATATCAAAAATAACCGGCTGCCCTTTGTTTCCTTTGCCCGCCACAAGCCCACGCCCAACTTGCTGTAGATAAAGCGCTGGGGAAACTGTTGGGCGCAGCAGGATCACTCCGTCCACGCCTTCCACATGCACGCCTTCATTGAGCATGTCAATGCAGTATAAAAGCTTCAAATGTTTGCTGCCATCCTCACAGAACGCCTCAAACTGCCCGCCTGCACCTGGGTCATCGCAAGAAACACAGTAGATATGCGGCTTTTCATCCACCCTGCAGAACCATTCACTAGCCCTGGAAACCATCTCTTCCATATGGCTTTTTCCCGAACAGAAAACAATGTATTTCCCAGCCTTATTTCCCATATGTTTCGCAAAAACAGCATCTAACCCATCCGCCTGTTCCAGGCTCCTGCGCAGTTTCTCCAGAAGTTCTTCATTCTGCTCCCTGAAAGAAACATCCCTGCCATTTTTTATGCGCTCTTCCAAGCGCACTAGCTCTTTTTGGCAGGAATACATGGAAACCACATAAAAGGGTGCTGGCAGGATTTTTTCCGCCACTGCCTCGCCAAGCGTCATCTTTGAGGCAACACAGCCACGAAAAAGCTCCTCCGCCATGTCCCTCTGCCCATCCAAGTAGCGAATATTTGTAGCGGACAGCCCCAAAACTTTTGCCTCAGGATGCGCCAAAAGGAGTGCCTGCACCCCCTTGCCCCATTCTGGGGCGCCACAGCGGTGGAATTCATCCAAGACAATAAAATCCAGCTTTTTCCCTGAAAATAAACCCACAGAAAGCACTAGCTGGGAATATGTCATAAACCCTGTATTCCCAAGGCTGTGCCTTACAAGTGCATCTTTCCAAGGAAAGCCCTCATCTTCCAAGGCTTTTCCTGCCGGCGTCTGCCATCCCAGGCCTTTCTTTAAGTTTTCTAACTGCGTATGGAAAATATAGCTACTCGGGGACAGCCAAAGGAATGTTGCCTTTGGGTTATCAAGCACAAGCTGGAATGCAATGAACGACTTCCCCGTCCCAGTAGGATGGATAACAGCCGCCCTGCCTTCCTCTTTTAATAGATGGCATGCCGTGTCATATGCACGCTGGTTATGCGGGAACAAATCCAAGTGTACCTTCCCGCCAGACTTACATAATTTCATTCCCTGCTGGGATGAAGCCATCCTATCTCCCACTTGCACAGCATCCACATTCCCCAACCTAACCACCAGCTTCCTTCCTTTTAAACAGGCAAAAAACTGCATCCATTATAATTTCTGCCTATACATTGGGGCTGCATCCTGTCTGCGCATGCCAACACAGCCAGGAACAGTACCCCATGCAACATAATGATTATTATGTGACAAAATATTTCTGGCATCTTCCCAAATCCATGCCCAAAAAATACCAGGGCACAACTCCCTGGAAACTTGCCACATGTGATTTTACTGGGGTTTCAAGCCTGCCAATAAAAAAGGGCAGCACAAAAAGGCATTTTTATAAACGCGGCCTGGCTGGCATACCTGGCCTATTGTAAAAACGCCTTGATAATGAAATAACAGAAAAAATCCTTGAAATACAAAGGATTCCGTGTTACAATGGCATATGTATTTGGATAACATAATAATCATTATGTTGTAATGAACTGTATGCACCTTGCATGCAGTTTTTAT
>CAJUJR010000038.1 GCA_910586605.1 uncultured Lachnospiraceae bacterium
GAAAGAATGAGAAATGGAGGTTGGATTATATGACTTTGCAGATGAATTATCAGGAAAAATATGAGCAGGGTATTGAGCAAGGAAATAAGCAGTCTGCTTTAAGAATGATAGAAGCTGGAAAATTGTCTTCAGAGGAGATTGCATTGTATTCCGGACTTACTCTGGAACAGGTGCTTGAATTGGAAAAGGAATTGCAACCAGTATGATGCTTGTTGTCTAACCCCATCGGATTTTCATTGCTTCTAAAATATTTAGAAGTCTCAGAATAATAGAAATAATATGCGGAATAGGTGGATTAAAAAGCATGGTTTTTTGGAACGATAAATATCCTGCCCTTCTGGGGCGAACTTTCTTATCTGAAGACAGTTTTGCTTGGTGTTATAGAGTAAGGGATTAAGGTTCCCAAATCGGATATATTTAACCGCCGGAGTAATAATAACCACAAATGCTCTTGGGGTTTCAGCAGACGGGTTGTTGGTTGATGTGGTGGAACGCTTTTGGTGATTAACTTTGAGAAATGAATAAGTATCAGAAACGAGGGATTATAATGGGGAAGTGTATGGAAGGTTCAGTGCAAAAGCTGATGGCAGTTGGGAATTTGGAACAGGAAGAGTTTGCAGAATTTTTGAGGTTCCGGAATATAGAGACGACGGAATATTTGAATCAAAAAGCATGTGAAATACGCCGCCGGGTGAAAAAGGACAAGATACAGATTTGGGGAAGAATCCCGATTAGCAGTTTCTGTAAATACAACTGTAAAGTATGCGGAATCAGGAGAGATAACAGGTTTACGAAACGGTATAGGATGGAGACTGATTTAATCCTGGACTGCTGCCGGGAATTTGCTAATAAGGGAGTCAGGAGTTTTTTATTGGAAAGCGGAGATGATGCATACTATACACAACAGCGTGTAGAAGAAATTATTAAAGCAATCCGGAAAGAATATCCTGACGGCAAGATTATCCTTTCACTGGGGGAAAAAGCAGAAGCGGCATACCGAAGTTGGTTTCATGCAGGGGTTTCTAGTTATATCCTGCGGCATGGAAGCGCAAATGAAATTCATTTCCGAAGGCTTTTTCCTACGAATATGTCGTTGCTTTTGAGGAAACAATGCCTGTGGCAGTTAAAGGAAGCTGGTTACAATACGGGGACTGGCTTTTTGGTTGGGGTTCCATACCAGTCAATTGATAATGTTTTAGAGGATATTCAATTTATGAAATCTTTTGAGGCATCTATTGTTGATATGGGGGCGTTTGTTCCGGCGGTACATACTGAGTTTGAGCGGGAACGCAGCGGCAATGGCGATATGGCATTGTACCTGATGGCAATTTTCCGGTTGATGCTTCCTGGGGCAGAAATTCTTGCCAGCCCTACGCTGGACTGTGTTTTAAAGGATGGGAGGCTAAAAGCCTTTATGGCGGGGGCAGATGTATTGGTGGTTGATTTGGCGGAAGCAGCAATTATGGATAGTTACCGTGTTTATGAGAGGAAGAATGGAAGGTTTGCTTTGCCATTGGACAATGTGGAGGAGATAATAGGGCAGTTGGAAAGTACAGGGCTGATGGTGCAGGGATAAGGTTTGCGTTGAATGAGGTTTGAAATCTATTGGCTTTAGCCAATGAGCCGTTTATGGGAAAGGGATATTATGGAAGCATGTGTATTGGTGTGGGAGGATGATATTGGGTGGTGTGAGCAGATGAAAAATGGGCTTGCAAAAGAGGGGATTACAATGCAAGAGGCGGATAATTTAGAAGCGTTGCTTGAAGGTGTGCAAAAGAAAGACTATCTTGCCGCAGTGTTATCCTTAGAACAGTTTGCAGAAGAAGCAAAAGGGCAGAGGTGGAAGGCGGGATTGTCTGAGATTTGTAAAAAAAGCAGGATTCCGGTACTTTTCGTATGCGAAGGAGATGAAGGAGAATATGAGCTTGATGCCCTTAATGCAGGTGCAGAGGATTATATCAGCAAAGAAAAAGATATCCGTGTTTTTGTTGCAAGGGTGAGAAAGAGTTTTTTGAAAAAGAAATGGATAGGTAAGTCTAATACAGATTATCCTGATATTTATGAAAAGTTTTCAGAACGCCAGGTACAAGTTGGGGAAAAGGAGATATATCTTACACCAAAAGAAGCGGCAGTTTTTCACTGCTTTTTGCATGGAAAGGGTGAAATTATAAGCAGAGATGAAATTTTGGCAGCAGCCTGGGGGAAGCAGATACCAGAATGCAGGCGTGTAGTTGACACAGTTGTTAAACAACTGCGCAAAAAAATGAAAGAGACAAAATATCATATCAAGTCAAATTATAAACTTGGTTATTCTTTGGAAAAACGATAAGTTGCTTTATTTCCATTGCCGCCGGAATCTATGAAAAAAGTGCAAAAATTTATGCCCATGAAGCAATGGGCCAAGCGGACATGTTTGCATATCTATCTGGCAGTTATCTCTTATTCTTTGTAAAAATGGCCAGTGTTTTGAATTGGATATAACGATGGAAAACACCAGCTTTTTGATAAGCATAGGCAGCTTTTTGGTAGAGCTTTTTTTTCGCTGGGTTATTTCTCTGTAAAAGCGATGTGTATTTTACAAGGAGTTGGCGGTAACCGATTGCAGCATTTAATGGTGAATATTGGTGGTAACAGTCTGGGCAGACTGCAATGGTGGTGTTTTCAGAAGAAATATGGTGTGGAAGATGAAGTGAATTGATACGTAGCCATATTTCATCATCGCAATGGGCAACTAAATCGGTATCAAACTGTCCAATCCAGTCAAAACAGTCCCTGTGGAAAACTAATTGTGGTAGATAGTGGAATTCTTTTGAAGTAATTTCAAGGTCTGTGTGGTCTAATACATTTGTCTGCTGTGCGCTTATATCCGTATAGAGAACATTGATAGAACGGTCTTCATTGAAGGCTTCTAAGACTTCTTCAAGACGTTTGGGAGGCATAGTATCCTGTGCAGATATAAAAGTAAGATAGTCTCCATGATAAACTTCTAGTACGGCATTTTTCCCGTTGATAAACTCCCCTTTTTCTGGGATTTCCAGATAAATAATATCTGAAAGAAGCCCTTCTTCCCAGCGGATGGCTTCTTTATAAACACTGTTGCCATCATTGGAATCTAAAAGGATAATTTCAATATCAGGCAAGGTTTGTTCACGGATACACTGAATACAGCGTTTCAGAATCATCATAGGTGTTTCACGCGTTTGGATTGCCACGCTTATAGCAATGTTCTTTTTTTCTGACATAGAAATTCTCCTTTCTATACAGGTTTTGTATATTGTATCATTATAGATCAGAAAAGGCAAATTAAATCCCTCACTGTACGCAGGAATAATTGCTCTTGTAAAAATGTGGCATAACGATTAAAATGATGTTATTAAAAATTTGTGGTGGGAAGGCATAGGGCAAATGATGCAGGAAAGGAAGAAATATGTTAGAAATTAAAAATTTTTCAAAATCCTATACAGGTGGGGAAAAAGCAGTAGATAATTTGAACTTAACAGTAAATGCAGGTGAAATCTGTGGATTTATTGGGCACAATGGTGCGGGCAAGAGTACAACAATCCGTTCTGTTGTAGGGGTACTTGATTTTACGGAGGGGGATATTTTTATTGATGGCCATTCTGTACGGCAGGAACCGTTAGAATGCAAAAAGGTGACAGCATATATCCCAGACAACCCGGATTTATATGAACATCTTACAGGGATACAGTATTTAAATTTTATTGCGGACATTTTTGGGATTGATGGGGCTGCCAGGACAGAAGCAATTAAAAAGTATGGGGATTTATTTGAAATTACTTCTGATTTGGGAAGCCTGATTTCATCTTATTCTCATGGGATGAAACAGAAAGTTGCAATAATTTCAGCATTAATCCATAAACCAAAGCTTTTGGTACTGGATGAGCCATTTGTTGGGCTGGACCCTAAAGCTGCCCTGTCACTAAAGAATATTATGCGGGAAATGTGCGACGAGGGGAACGCGATCTTCTTTTCTACGCATGTGCTGGAAGTGGCGCAGAGGCTTTGCGACAAAATAGCAATTATCAAGCAAGGGTGCATTGTGGCTTATGGGAAAATGGAAGAACTGGTGCAGGATCAGTCGCTGGAAGAAGTCTTTATGGAGGTGACGGAAAATGCAAAATAAGCTTTGGACAATTCTAAAAATCCAGTTTTTAAACCAATCCGGCCTAAATCAGCTCCGCTATGAAAATAATAAAAAGAAACGTGGGCAGTCTGTTACGGTATTGATTGGAATCACATTATTAGGGATTATATTAGTAGGGTTTAGTTCCCTAATAGGGTTTGGCTATGGCATTATGGGGATGGCGGAAGTGATACCAGGGTTTGCGCTTACAATGGTATCCCTCGTTACATTGATTTTTTCATTTTTGAAGACAAGCGGATATCTGTTTGCTTTCCAAGATTATGATATGCTGATGTCATTGCCGCTTTCAGTTAAGACAATTGTCACAGGGAAATTTTTGTATATGTACTTGAACAATCTTTTGTTCAGCCTGGCAGTTATGCTGCCAATGGGGAGTGCTTATTTAATTTATTCGTTTTCCCTTTCTTTTGCAGGGAAGGCAGCGGCTTGCCTGATGTGGATTGTGGCAGCAGTGCTTGCGCCGCTTTTGCCAATGACGGTTGCTGCAGTTTTTGGGACGATTGCCACGGCGATTGGTTCTAAATCACGATTTAAAGTTCTGGTACAGGTAGTTTTTATGATGATTTTTGTGTGTGGACTGATTGCACTCAATATTTTCCTGAATACAATGGAGATAGGGGATAATGGGGAGTTCATCCATCGGATAGAAGATATCACGCAGATAGTCCAACAGCAGGTGCACAGGTTTTATCCAATCTCTGTTTTGTTTGATACAGCGGTTAATAAGCAGGGAATTTTAGAATTTTTAGGGTTTGTGGTCCTGTCGCTTGGAGTGTATTATCTTTTTGCAGTTTTGGTAGCAAAGAAATACCATACCATTAATACGGCGTTGATGAGCAAGGGGAAGAAAACCGTATATCATATGAAGGAGCAAAAAGCGCGTTCTGTTATTGCTTCTATGGTTTATAAAGAATGGAAACGCATGCTTTCTTCTGCACCATATTTGCTAAATATTGGCGTGGGGATGCTTCTTTCCGTTGTTGCTTCTGTTGTATGCCTGACGGTAGGCAGAAGAATGTTAATGGAAAATGAAAAAGTTTTTAAGATAATTTTGGAATGCCGTTATTCCGCGCCATTTATGGTTGCAATTTTTTTAACAATGTCCTGTACAACAAGTGTTTCACTGTCTTTGGAAGGAAAAAACCTTTGGATTTTGTTAAGCCTTCCGGTTAGCTGGAAAACAATACTGAAAAGCAAAATGGCATTTAATATGGTATTTTTACTGCCTGCTGCATTTATCTGCACAGTATGTTTTGGGATTACCCTGCAGTTAGATGCATTATCTTTTCTTTTGTTTTTTGCTGCATTAGTTTCCGTAATAAGCTTTTCAACAGTGATTGGCATGTTTTTTAACGTTTGTTTCCAAAAATACCAATGGGAAAACGAGGTAGAAGTTGTGAAGCAGGGGATGTCTGTTTCGTTAGGGATTCTGGTTAATATGTTTTTGCAGATGATATTGGTAGGCGTGTCTATGGGTTTAAGCTTTTTTATAGATGGCAGGATTGTATTGGCCGGAATTTCAGTTTTCTTTTTCCTGCTTAGTATAATTATTTATTATGCCTTGCTTTCAGGGGAAAAGTCCAGGATAAAGGCATAGACGGAGGGGAAATATGGGAATTATGGAACTGTTTATACTGGCCGCCGGACTGTCGATGGATGCATTTGCCGTATCTATCTGTAAGGGGCTCTCCCTTGGGAAAATCAGCGCAAAACATATGGCGGTTGCGGGTGCATGGTTTGGGGGGTTCCAGGCTTTGATGCCATTAATCGGCTATCTTTTGGGAAGTTTTTTTGCAGAGATGGTGGAAAAATATGACCATTGGATTGCATTTATTTTGCTGATTTTTATTGGTGGCAATATGATACGGGAGGCTTTTGGGGAAGAAGAAAAAATAGATGGATCAATGACCGCGAAATCTATGTTTTTGCTGGCAGTTGCTACAAGTATTGATGCGCTGGCAGTTGGCGTTACTTTTGCATTTTTAAAAGTTTCGATTCTTCCTGCCGTTGTCTTTATTGGTGTGACAACATTTGTGTTTTCGGCAGCGGGGGTAAAAATAGGAAGTATTTTTGGGACGAAGTACCATGCAAAGGCGGAACTGCTTGGTGGTGTTGTACTGATTATTATCGCTTTGAAAATATTGCTGGAGGGAATTGGAGCCTTGTAATTTTTGCACAAAATCTCTTTTGGCTCAACATAAAGATGATATTTTTTCCAAGTTACAGTTCGTTACGGTTGGCTAAGAATAGTAACCATGAGAAAAACTGGGATGAAAAACCAACGTAAAAAGCATTGTTTCTAAGGCTAAAGTATGATATGATGGACAACAAGGAATTACAGTTTACCGAATTAGAAAGGAGAATAATATGCTTAACGAAAACGATACCGTCCAGGATATTAAAAATGAGGTTCTTTATAATGTTGCTAAAGCGGCATTTGAAGATAAGCTTGACCAGATTGAGGCGACATTGCCTTATGAGATCCTTCCGGGCAGCAAACCAAGTTTCCGGTGCTGTGTATATAAGGAAAGGGAGATTGTCCGCGAGAGGATTATGCTTGCCAAAAATATTAATCCGGCAGATGGGGAACCTTGCCGCAATACAGTTAAAATTATACCGGCAGCTTGTGAAAACTGTCCAATTACACGTTTTACCGTGACAGATAACTGCCAGAAATGTATTGGTAAGAAATGTATGCAAGCTTGTAAATTTGGGGCGATTTCCATGACGCGTACCAAAGCATATATTGATCCGGAAAAATGTAAAGAGTGCGGACAGTGTTATGAAGCATGTTCCTACCATGCGATTGTGGATATTATGCGTCCTTGCCGCCGTGCTTGCCCTGTAGATGCGATTCAGGTTGGGGAAGATGGAAGGGTAAACATTGACGATGAGAAATGTATCCGTTGTGGCGCATGTATTAGTTCCTGCCCATTTGGCGCGATTTCAGACAGTTCCCGCATTATTGAAGTAATTGAGTACTTAAAGGGAGATAGGCCGGTATATGCACTGGTAGCGCCGGCAGCAGAAGGCCAGTTTGGCGTGGATATTACAATGGAGTCCATCCGTAAAGGAATCAAGAAGCTTGGGTTTAAAGATATGGTGGATGTGGCAATTGGTGCAGACTTTGTTTCTGATTCAGAGGCAAGGGAATGGGCAGAAGCTTACAATGAAGGCAAAAAAATGACAACTTCCTGCTGCCCGGCATTTGTACATATGATCCGCCGCCATTTCCCAGAGGTTGCAGATCATGTATCTACAACAGTATCACCAATGGCAGCTACGGCGAGGTTAGTAAAGGCAATGCACCCAGATGCAATCTGCATTTTTGTCGGGCCATGTATTGCGAAAAAGAGCGAGGCTGGACAGGATCAAGAACATCCAGGCGACAACGCAGAGCTTGTACTTACCTTTGAAGAGTTAAACGCACTTTTCCGTGCAAAGAGTGTAAAACTTGAGCCAGCTGTTTTTGAAGAGCAGAATGGAAGTATCCATGCAAAGAGATATTCTAATTCCGGCGGCGTGACTAAGGCTGTAAAGCAGGCTTTGACAGAGCAGGGAGTGAATGCAGGCGTAAATGTCCGTCAGTGCAATGGCGCAGAAGAATGCAGAAGGGCATTACTGTTGCTTAGGGCAGGAAAGCTTCCAGAAGATTTCATTGAAGGAATGGCATGTGAAGGCGGCTGCGTGGCTGGCCCTGGAAATATCCAGGAAGAAAAGGCATTTAAGCGCGAGCGTGACAAACAGCTTAAAGCAGCAGATGACCGCAATATTTCTGATACTTTGGCAGATTATAAGCAGTATGAATTTTCTATGCACCGTAGGAAAGAAGAGTAATACAGTGTTTTTAGAGAATAAACTATAAGATAACAAACCTCATGGGCAGTATCTGTTCCCATGAGGTTTCTTTATTTTGCAAAAAATATAAAGATTTTTGCGTTCTTACGCTCTGGGAGGGTAATGCACATAAAGGGCAATGATTGAAATTGTGGGTGGAAAATTTAACTATAATTTGCTACAATGGGAAAAGGCCATTATAACGTTTTACAAGAGGGATGGCTGAAATAGTGACATATAGTTAACAGGAGAGAGCAAATTGAAGGAAAGAAAGCAGAAAGGCAGACAGAAAATCCGTTGGGAACGGCTGGACAATACGGCAAATCTTTTTCCCGCAATTGCAAGCCAGAATATGACAAATGTATATAGGATTTCTGTTACACTGACGGAGGAGATTGACGGTGCGCTTTTGCAACAGGCATTAGATAAGGTTTTGCCACGTTTTGATACATTCCGTGTACAGATGCGCAAAGGGATTTTCTGGTACTATTTTGAAACAAATACAAAGCCTGCGCCGATTGTCCGGCAGGAAAAATATTATCCCTGCCGTTATATTGAGCCATATGCTAATAATAATTACCTGTTCCGGATCACCTATTACCAAAGCAGGATTAACCTAGAAGTATTCCATGTCCTGGCAGACGGTATGGGCGGCGTAAATTTTTTGCGCGAAGTCACATATCAATACCTGAGGCTGAAATATGATGCGTTGGAAGAAAAGGAGCAGGATGATTTTTCTGATGAAACTTCACTAAATACAGAAGACAGTTATATAAAAAACTATAAAAAGAGCCATAAAAAAGGATATCAGACAAAACGTGCCGTGGAGGTAAAAGGGGATAAACTTTTAGCTGGGGAAATTAGCGTAATACATGGTTTTATGCCTATAAAAGCAGTAAAAGCGGCATGTAAAAAGTATGACGTAAGCATTAATGAATATTTTACAGCAGTATTTTTGTATAGTATTTACAGGGAATACCTGCATGGGCAGCCGTCTGCAAAACCGATAGCGGCAAGTATACCGGTGAACTTACGGCCGTATTTTGATTCTTTGACAACAAGGAATTTTTTTGTTATGGTCAGTGCTGTCTTTCAGCCTGACAGGGAAAACATCTCTTTGGAAGAAGTGATGGGGATTGTAAAGCAGAGCCTGGGGGAACAGATTAATAAAGAGCATCTGGAGGAGCTTTTTTCTTATAATGTGTCAAACCAGAAAAATATTTTTCTGCGTTTTGTCCCGATTTTTATTAAAATCCTGGCAATGCGTTTGGTTTACCGTTCTTCTGCGCGCGCCAATACAACTACGGTGACAAATATCGGGAATATCCAGGTCGAAGAAGCCTACCGGCAATATATACGGCATTTCCATGCTATGATTTCACGTTCTGTTGGGCAGTCTATAAAAGGCGCAGTCTGTTCATACCAGGATACTATGGTTTTTACGATTACGTCAGGTTTGCTTGACGTATCTATCCAGAGGTGTTTTTTCAGGACGCTTGCTGCAGATGACATCCCATTGCTGATTGAAACAAATGGCTTACATGAAAAGTAGCGGAAAGGAAGCCGGATGAATAAATGTAAACGATGTAAAATTGAAATTGTTGATAATACAGATGTTTGCCCACTCTGTGGCAATGTTGTTACTAAAGATGAGGAAGAGCAATTTGACACGTATCCAAATGTCAGGAATAAAATCAGGCTGGTTAAACGTCTGGTAGCTATTTTAGTTTATTTCCTGATTGTTACCGAGGCTGTGCTTTGCATAATTGACTATTATACAGATTATAGGATTGGCTGGTCTATTGTGACAGGAATCTGTATTTTATATACGGTATTTACGCTGGAGTATTCTTTTAACCGTAAAAACGGCCATATAAGGAAAATATTTGGGCAGTCGGCTGCCGCTTTGTGTATGATGCTTTTGTTGGATGGGATTACGGGCGCTGCAGGGTGGTCTGTAATTTATGGCGTGCCTTGTGCTATCATTATATTAGATATTATTTTGGTAATATGTATGCTGGTAAATTTTTCAGACTGGCAAAGTTATCTTTTGGTACAGCTTTTTGCTTTCCTAGTCAGTGGCGTACTTTTGGTTTTATACTTGACGGGCATTACAAAAAGCCCGGTGCTTCCTTGGACGTCTTTTGGGATGTCTGCGCTTATCTTTTCTTTTTGCTTTTTTATTGGGTACCGTGAGGCAAAAAATGAGCTTCGGAAGCGTTTTTATATCTAAGTTGTAAAAACGTTGCTATTTAACTACCTTAGTAATATTATGGAGGATTATTGTGAAAGAGGAAATACAAAAAGAAGGGAACGGGAAAGAAGAAATCAGCATACAAGCAAAAATAATCCGTGAGTTTATAAGGATTGCGACTTCAGACCGGTTGATTGGACCTAAAATTAAGGATGGGACATTGCGTAAAAAGGTGATTGAGCCACCTTGGAAATGTCCGGAAGGATATTCTTTTTTGCGGGTTTCCCTGAAAAATTTTGAAGTGGAGATAGTGACTCCGCCTAAGATACTTAGTGGGATGGTAGTTTTGCAGCTTCATGGAGGGGGATATATTGGAAAATTAAAAAATGCGTACCGCAGTTTTGCAAAAAATTACAGTGATATGCGCGGGGGCATACGGGTGTTTTCGGCAGATTATAGAGTAGCGCCGCAAAACCCGTATCCTGCCGCGCTTCAGGATGCCTATCAATCCTATTGTTTTTTGCTGAATCTGGGATATGCCGGAAATCAGGTTATCTTGGCTGGGGATTCAGCAGGGGGTGGGCTTTGCCTGGCGCTTTGTGCTTATCTCCGTGAGAAGGGAAAGCCAATGCCGGCTGCTGCGGTTTTAATGTCGCCCTGGACAGATTTGACAGCATCAGGTTCGTCTTATAAAGAAAATTATACGAAAGACCCACTGTTTGGGAATACAAAAGAAAGTATGATTTATAATGGGGAATACTATGGTTCCCACGATCCGTCTGATCCATATATTTCCCCGTTATTTGGGGAGTTTACAGGATTTCCGCCCATGCTTTTCCAGGTGGGGAGCATTGAAATGCTTTTAAGCGATACAACAGAAGCGGTAAAAAAGGCGCGTGAGGCCGGATGCTGGGTAAAAGAAACTGTTTATGAAGGGATGTTCCATGTTTTTCAGATGGCGTTAAATAGAATGCCAGAATCGGAAGATGCATGGCAGGAGGTAGCGGATTTTATTAACCAGATGAAAGAAGAGGGGTAGGGGCAGGAGGCTGCCATGGGAATATGTTTTGCTGCTTGGATTGCCAACAGCGGAGTTGGCAATACCGCTGTTGGCCTGGATAGTAAAAGAGTAAATCACGCCATTTCCGCAATCCTGCTGACACCAACATATATTTCAGAGATTTTATACCAGGTAGGGTAGTCTACGACACCTGTCTGCGGCAGGTTAAATACCCTTTGGAATACTTTTACGGCATTGGCGGTACGTTCCCCATATATGCCATCTGCCGCTATTTTTGGGATTAATGGGTAAGCGCCTGCAATTACGTTAATCTGTTCCTGCATCTGGCGCACTTTGTTTCCTGAACTTCCGATTGTTAAATTTGTGCCTGGCCAGGAGGATGGGATTCCTGAGATTTCTTCTGAAGTGTTGATAAATATGCTGTCGCCATAGAAGTAGCGGAGAATTTCAATAGCGCTGTAACCGCGCTCCCCCAATGTCTGGGATTCCCACTGCCGCATCCAGGTTGGGCAGGAAACACGCTTTCCGTCGCAGTATTGGGTAAATAGCGGCTGGACAATATTGGGGCGTGAGAGATAATTGGAAAAGATGGTATCGACTGCCCTGGAAATACTAGCAAAGATATTACGCCCAGGCATCCATTTCTGGTCATAGGCAGTAGAGCTTGTAATCGTAAAATCTTTTCCTTTATTTCGGTACCATTCTGTATAAACGCGGTTTAGGGTAATGGATTGGATTGCAAGGATATTTGCAAAAATTGTGGCTTCTGTCCATGTTGCATAGATTTCGCTGGAGGCCACATTTTTGATATAATCTTTGTATTATTTGGGGTATTCCATAAAATAAATTATATTGCCATAAATCTTTATAAAACCCCTATATTAAGGTATTTGCAGGAGATTTTAAAAGTATAAAATGCTATAAAAGATTATGTATTAAAATGCAAAAATGGTGTAGAATAAATGAAAATAATTTTTTGTTGGTTTTGGTCAACCATAATATTTAATGTGGCTACAGTTAAGTAATAGTAAAAAAACAAAAAAGCAGTTCTTTCATGAATTGCTTTTTTGTTTTTGTGAGAAAATTAATGGTAAGGAACTGTAAATAAATTATTTTATCATTTTGCTTGTCTATTTCTTCGATTGCACATGTCAAAAATCCTCAGCGTAGCCCGCTACGCCTACGTTTTTTGACATGCACCCTCAAAGAAATATCCAGCGCAAACTGACAATTAATTTATTTACAGTTCCTAAGGAAATATAAAAATTTGTTTTTTAACAGTTCTAAGTATGCGGTATAATTATTTGTGGCAATTTTAAAGAATCTGAGAGGAGAAGGCTATGAAACGGATTATTAAAGCGAAAATGTTAGGGAGTTATGAAGATTACCTGAAAAAAGAGGAAAAGAGCAAGGCTACCATCAGTAAGTACCTATGTGATTTGCGCAAGCTGGTAGAATATGCAGACGGGAGGGAGATTAGCAAGGGGCTGATGCTTGCATATAAAGATAAGCTTTTAAACAAGGATGGCTATAAGGCCAGGAGTGTCAATTCTTTTTTAGCGGCGGCGAATTGTTTCCTGGAATTTATGGGCTGGCATGATTTGAAGGTTAAGGCATACAAGATACAGCAAGAAACTTTTTGCCCGGAAAATAAATGTCTTTCCAAAGAAGAATATTACCGGCTTGTAGAAGCGGCAAAGAAAACAGGGAAGATACGGCTTGCAATGATTTTACAAACCATCTGCGCTACGGGTATCCGTGTTAGCGAGTTGGCGGCCGTCACTGTTTCCTCTGTGCGGGGGAATTCTGTTATTATCCATAATAAAGGGAAAATAAGGGCAATCCTTTTGCCAGATGAATTAAGGAAAGAACTTCTTTATTATATAGGAAGGAACGGGATACAGAAAGGGGCTGTATTCTGTACCGCTTCTGGGAAGGCAGTAAACCGGAGTAATATCTGGAGGGAGATGAAAGCCCTATGCAAAGCGGCGGATATCAATGAAGAGAAGGTATACCCACATAACTTGCGCCATTTGTTTGCCAGTGTGTTTTATGCAATCAAGAAAGATATTGCAAAATTGGCGGATATCCTCGGGCATAGCAGCATTGAAACAACAAGGCTTTATATTAAAGCGACCAGCAGGGAACACAAAAAGCAGCTGAACCAGATGAAGCTTGTGCCGGTATGCTGTACTTCAGCGTAAATCTGACATGGCGGTGCAAAGATAAAGTATAGTATTTATTACAATTTTGGAAAGAAAAAAACTGTATGCTGTCTGCATACAGTCTTTACAACATAATGATTATTATGTTATCCAAATACATATGCCATTGTAACACGGAAACCTTTGTATTTCAAGGTTTTTTTCAGATATTTCGTTTTAAGGTGTTTTTATAGCAGAGCCAGGTATGCCAGCCGGGCCGCATTTGTAAAAATGCCTTTTTGTGCTGCCTTTTTTTATAGGGCAGGAAAACTTAATGCAATATAACCGCTGGGATATTGCGTTGGTAGGGCGGTGTCAGCTGGTTTTCCAGAACAGATAGGGAATATAGCATTTTAAATACCAGAAATATTCTGTCACATAATAATCATTATGTTGTATGGGGCAATGCAGCCGGCTGTGTTGGCATGCACAGCTGGTATGCGGCTTCATTTGTTTGGGAAAGAAAGCTGGTGGTTAGATTGGCGAGTGGGAATATTGTGCAAAACGGGCTTTTACCAATGCCGCTTTATGCAGAAACATATAAGGATATTTCGGATGGAAATGTGTCAGGTATATCGCTGGAGTTGTTTCCTCATAATCAGCGTGCCTATAATGCAGCATGCCATTTATTAAGGAAAGAAGGGAAGGCTGCGATTATCCATCCTACTGGGACTGGGAAGTCTTTTATTGCGTTCCGGCTTGTGTTTGACAATCCGAAGGCAGCGGTTTTGTGGCTGTCTCCAAGTGAATATATTTTCAGGACACAGGTAGAGAACCTGAAAAAAAGCCTGTTGTCGGGAGATTCTGTAAAAGAAAGCCCAAAGGAAAAAATGCTGGCAGGAGATTCTGCAAAGGAAAACAGGAGAAAGGGCACAGAGCTGGAAAAAGTTAAGTTATTAAAACAGGTTATGGGAAATCTGGAGTTCATGACGTATTCAAAGCTGATGCTCTGCACAGATTTTAATTCAGAAAAAAAGTTAGACTATATTATTTTAGATGAATTCCACCGCTGTGGCGCTGCAGAGTGGGGAAAGGGCGTACAGAGGATTCTTTTAGAGTATCCGGAAGCAAAGGTTTTGGGGCTTTCTGCTACAAATGTGCGTTATTTGGATGGGCAGAGGGACATGGCAGAGGAGCTTTTTGAAGGTTGCGTTGCCTCCAAAATGACGCTTGGGGAAGCTGTGGCAGCAGGGCTTTTGCCTGGGCCGATCTATGTGGTTTCGATGTATTCCTGCCAAAAAGAGCTGGAACGCCTGGAGAAACGCATAAAAAATGGAAGGGATCCTTCCTTAAAGAGGAAGAATGAAGAACTTCTAGAGAAATTGCGAAGAAGCCTGGGGAAGGCGGACGGTCTGGAAAGGGTGTTTGGGAAGCATATGAAAAACCGTCATGGGAAATATATAGTTTTTTGCTCTGGGAAAGGGCATATGGAAGAAATGGTCTCCCATGTGGGGGAATGGTTTTTCCTTGTAGACAAGAAACCACATATTTATCAGGTGGCCTGTGACAACCCTGATGCCAGGAAGCAGTTTGAGGCATTCCAGAAGGATGGGAGCAGCCATCTGAAGCTGCTGTTCTGCATTGACATGCTCAATGAGGGGGTGCATGTGGAGGGCGTGGATGGGGTAATCCTGTTGCGGCCGACCGTTTCGCCAACGCTTTATTTGCAGCAGATTGGACGGGGTCTTGCGGCAGGCAGGGGAAAGAAAAAACATCCAGTGGTTTTTGACATTGTCAATAACTTTGAAAGCCTTTCTTCCATTGATTCCCTACAGGGGGAGTTTGCGCAGGGGTTTGCTTTTTTGCGGCGCGGAGAGGGAGGGGAGGAAGGTGCCCAAAGCCCTTTCCGGATCATTGACGAATTGTTGGATTGCCGGGAGATTTTTGCCGCTATCTGCAGGAATCTTTCTTCTGCCTGGGATGTATATTACCAGGAGGCAGAAGCTTTTTACAAAAGGGAAGGGCATCTGGAAGTGAAAAAACGCTATGTCACAGAAAGCGGCTTAAACCTCGGCGCATGGATTCAGACGCAGCGCCGGGTGCGTGCCGGGACAGTGGCAGGGCATTTGGATGGGATGCAAATCAAAAGGCTGGATGCGGTTGGGATGCGTTGGAAAGAGAAAAAGGCAGAACAGTTTGAGAAAGGGATTGCAGCGTTAGGGCAGTTTGTGGCGGAAAATGGCCATGGCGACGCCGGCATACAGTATAAAACAGCAGACGGTTTTCTGCTTGGCAAATGGCTTTGCAGCATGCGTTCCAGTTATAAAAAGGGCAGCCTGGAAGAAGGAATCGTGAAAAAACTGGAAGATGCAGGCATGGTCTGGGACGTCAGGGAATACCGCTGGGAAGCTTATTACAGGGCTGCGGCCGAATATAAAGACCATTTCGGGAATTTGGAGATTCCCTGCAATTATATGACAAAAGATGGGAAAAAGCTTGGGATATGGCTTAATAACCAAAAAAGCAGTTATAGGAGGGACAGCAGGAAAGCCCCAGATGCTGTTACGGAAAATGGGCAGGGGCTTACAGAAGGGCAGGTGCAGAAGCTGAAAGCCCTTGGCATCTGCTGGGATGGGAAAAGACAAAAGCAAGGCCAAAGCAGCGTGGCACAGGAAAGGGAAGCCCCCTGGGAATACCGCTGCAGGCTGGCAAAAGCCTATTATAAAGAGCACGGGAGCCTGGATATCAGCCAGCAGTATGTAACAGAAGAAGGCATCTGGCTTGGAAAATGGATTTCTGTACAAAAAATGAAGCATAAAAAAGGCAGCCTGGAGAGCTGGAAAAAGGATAGGTTGGAAGAAGCCGGGGTTTGTTGGGAATCTGCATCAGAGCTTGCTTTTGAAAAGGGCTGCAAAGCTTTGGAAGAGTATTTTAGGGAGCGTCAGGGCGCAGGGATACCTAAGGGGTATGTAGCCCCAGATGGTTACCGCCTTGGGGGCTGGGTATACCGGCAGAAAAAGAAAAAAAGGGATGGGAAGCTGACAGGGGAACAGGAGGAGAAACTTACACGATTGGGAGTGGAGTAAGAGATGTGCTTGTTAAAAAAAGAAACCTGCGTTTTGTGTGGGAGGCTGGCAGAAGAAGAAAAAGAGCAGCAGGTTTCAGAACGGGAATATTACATAGAAGGAGCCGGGCAGCTCTGCAGGGAATGTTACCAGGAAACCTATGTGCCACGGCGGAATAGAAAGATATGCATGGAGGAAGAAAATGGAAGGCTTAAAGCATGATATCGCCCTGCGCCTGGTTAAAGTGTCTAATGCAGTGCTGGCAACGCTCCCTTTTTCGGTAGCCTGGTTTTTTTATTATGCGGGAAGGACATGGTCGCCCTTTTATTTCAAAGGGGACTGGGCTGTCATAGGCCTGTTCTTGTTCCTGTATGCGGTATTTGGGAAAGTATACGATGCCTTCCTGGTTTCCCTGAACCAGATGTTTGAATCTGTGTACAGCCAGTCGCTGGCGGCATTGTTTTCTGATTCTGTGCTGTATATTGTAATCTGGCTTTTGACAAAACGCCTGCCAAGCCCCATCCCCCTGTCTGTGGTGTTCCTCTGCCAGGCTGTCCTTGCAGTGGTTTGGTTCCAGTTTGCAAGCAGATGGTATTTCAGTGTATTCCCGCCAAAAAAATCAGCGGTTATCTATGACATGAGGAATGGTTTGGAGCGCCTTGTGGAAGAGTACGGGCTGGCCAGGAAATTTGACATCCGGCTAACGCTGGGGGCAGGGGAGTGCCTCAGGGGGATCTCTGTGCTAGGGGAGATGGATACTGTATTTTTAAGCGGCATCCACAGCCATGACCGGAATGTCATCCTGAAATACTGCATAGAAAAGGGGATTGAAGTTTATGTGATCCCACGGATTGGTGACACGATCATGAGCGGTGCAAAGCAGATGCATATGTTCCACCTGCCGATACTGCGGGCAGGCAGGTACAGCCCCTCCCCGGCATACCTTGCCGCCAAAAGGCTGGTTGATATGGCAGTTTCGCTTGTTGCGCTGGTTGTATTATTCCCGGCATGGCTTGTAGTGGCGGCTGCGGTGAAGGCAGAAGACGGAGGGGATATATTTTACCGCCAGTGCCGCCTGACAAAGGATGGGAAAGAGTTTGACGTGCTAAAATTCCGCAGCATGAAGATGGACGCGGAAGGCGACGGGGTTGCCAGGCTTTCATCCGGTGAAAATGACGGGCGGCTGACAAAAGTAGGGCGCATTATACGGAAAGTCCGCCTGGACGAGCTCCCGCAGCTGCTGTGCATATTAAAAGGGGACATGAGCCTTGTCGGGCCAAGGCCGGAGCGTCCGGAAATTGCCATGCTGTATGAAAAAGAAATGCCGGAATTTCGTCTGCGCTTACAGGCAAAGGCAGGGCTTACGGGCTATGCTCAGGTCTACGGGAAGTATAACACGACGCCGTATGATAAATTGCAGATGGATTTGATGTACATTGCCCACCCAGGCATGGCAGAGGACTTCAGGATCATGCTTGCCACAGTAAAGATCCTGTTTTTGCCAGAGAGCACAGAAGGGATAGGGGATGGGGCGGTGACTGCAATGGAAGAAGCTGTAACGGAGGAAGGGAAAACAGGGGGGCAGTCCAGCGGGGAAAAGGAAGAGAGACAGGCGGAGGGAACCAGCAAAGCTGTTTATAAGGAGAACAATATCCTATGGAAGTAGAGATGAACCAGGCAGGGGGGAGAAAACAGGGGAAAGTTTCCATTATTACACCTTGCTATAACGGGGAAAAGTATATAGGGGAGACAATAGAATCTGTGCTTGCACAGACATATGGTGACTGGGAAATGATCATTGTGGACGATGGCTCCACGGATCATTCTGCAGGAGTCATAAAGAAATACTGCAGGGAGGATGGGCGCATCCAATACATATCCCAGGAAAACGCAGGTTCTTCTGCCGCCAGGAACAATGCAATCCGCCATGCACAGGGGCAGTATATTGCGCTTTTGGATGCGGATGATATCTGGACGCCACAGTTCCTGGAAAAACAGATTGCATTCATGGAAGAAAAAAGGGCGGTCTGTGTATGCTGCTCCTATGGGAGGATAGACGAAAATTCCCAAAAAATCCTCCGCCCCGTAAAAGCCAGGGAGGTCATCACCGTCAGGGACATGATGGTGATGAACCGGATTGGGTGTCTTTCCGGGCTGTATGACAGCTCAAAATATGGGAAGGTCTACCTGGATGAAAGGCTAAAAAGCATCCGGGATGATTACGCATACTGGCTGGAGGTTGTGAAGCTTGCGGGGGAAGCATATGGGAATCCAGAGGTACTGGCGTATTACAGAGTGCTGCCAGGCTCAACAACAGGAAATAAAAAACAGCTAATAGCGAAGCAATATGCGTTTTACCGAAATTACTTGGAACTTGGGTCAGTACGTTGCTGGATAAATGTGCTGCGGTGGGGGATATCAGGCGCAATAAAGTTTTTAAGGTAGGGGGAGAGAAATAAAATGATACAAGATAGTACAGGGAAAACAATACCCAAAATAAGCATTATCGTCCCAGTATATAAAGTGGAGAAGTATTTAAGCCGCTGTGTAAAATCCATTTTAAGGCAGACATTCACGGATTTTGAGCTGATCCTTGTGGATGACGGCTCGCCAGACAAATGCCCGCAGATGTGTGACGGCTGGGTCAAGAAAGATAAAAGAATCCGGGTGGTACATAAAGAAAACGGGGGCCTTAGTTCAGCGAGGAATGCAGGGCTTGAAGCTGCAAGAGGGGAGTATATTGGGTTTGTGGATTCAGACGATATGATTGCAGAGGACATGTATGAATATTTACTTCAGCTTCTTTGTAAAAACCAAGCCGACTTTTCAGCTGTAGAGAAAGTAATATTCAAAACAGATAAGTTAAAGGTTAAACAGCCAAGGGTTAAAGAAAAGGTTCTTGATAAAAAAGAGTTATTTGAATTATTTTTCCGGGTTACAGATGAGAACATCCATTATTGTGTATGGGATAAACTATTTAAAAGAAGTGTGATAGCAGAAATACGTTTTTGGGAAGGGATGCGGTTTGAGGATATAGATTTTATGTTTTCATTTTTACAAAATTGCAGCAAAGGTGTATTTTCTAATCAGGTTAAATATGGATGGTTTTATAACGATGAAAGCATTACCAGGAACAGTTTGGTAAAAGAAGATATGCAATTGTTAGATGTCTGGGGAAAAATAGTTTCTATTTGTAAAAAGAGAATGCCAGAGTATTTATATTATGCACAAATGAATTATAAACGTGCTTATATGGGGCTTTTGGGGAAAAGTGTAAAATTTGGGGTATCCAATCAATATCAGAGTTGGAATAATGATAGGAAATATTTGGTAAAAAATCTTCGTAAATATTTTGCAGATTTAATAAAATGGAGAATGCCATTATCTCGAAAAGTTTTATTGTGTATTTTATGTGTCAGTCCATCCCTGCTTTCGTTCCATTTCAATAGGAAGGCAGTATGAAAGGAGATTAAGGATGCAGTTAGTCTGGGAAGGGCAACAAAATTATATCGAAAAGAGGTAATCGTGTGAAAAAGAGGATATTATTCTTTATTGCAACCTTGGATGGTGGTGGTGCTGAAAGATTATTGTTAGATTTAGTAAATCATATGGATGCAGATAAGTTTGATGTTACAGTCCAAACATTTTATGATATAGGCATATACCGAAATCAGCTAAGTTCCAATATCCAATATAAGACTATTGTATCCCTAAAAAATAACAGTCTAAGGAAGTTAAAAGGAGGAATTTTGTGGACATGTATTCCTCCAGAATATGTTTATAACAAATATATAAAGGATGAATATGATTACCAGGTTGCTTTTTTGGAAGGAATAGCCACAAAATTTATTGCTTGTTCGGATATTAATTCGTACTTAATTGCATGGGTTCATTCCGGATTATATAGTAATTTCTGGACTAAAAATGCCTATCGGACATTTAAAGCGCAACAGAAAGCATATCAAAATTTTAAAGAAATTGTATGTGTTTCAAAAAATGCTAAAGAGGAATTTGTCCAACGGTTTGGGAACTATAATAGTTTATGTGTAAAATATAATTTTATCGACAGAGAAACAATTTTGTCAAAGGCAAATGAGAAAACAGACGATATGCCAAAAAAATATAGGTTTAGGATAGTTACAATAGGAAGGCTTGTTCCGCAAAAAGGATTCGGCCGTTTATTGGCTGTTATGAAGAATCTTATAAAAGATGGGGTGGACTGTGAACTTTGGATTTTTGGAAAAGGAAAATGTCAAAAAAAACTCCAGAAATATATTTTAAACAATAGTTTATCTGATTATGTAAAATTATGGGGATTTTATGAAAATCCATATAAATATATGAAACAATGTGATTTATTTGTATGCTCTTCAATAAGTGAAGGCTATAGCCTTGTAATTGCTGAAGCAATGGTTTTAGGGTTGCCTGTGCTAAGCACATATTGTTCTGGACCAGATGAACTATTAGATTATGGCAGATATGGTCTTCTTGTAGAGAACAGTGAAAAGGGTCTATATGAAGGCATTAAAACATTATACAATTCCCCAGAGAAGTTGAAATTTTATGCCCGGTCATCTCAAGAACGAGTTGAATTTTTTGATATGAATATGCGGATAAAAGAAATAGAGGCGTTATTTGTCCAGGAGGAGGATAAATGAATCAGGAACTGGAAGAAGGAAGATATTATAAAAATGCAAACCAAATTACTCAAATCATAGTTGCTTTTGTTATATTTATGTGTTTCTTTGCTATGACACCTGTTGGATTTACATTGTATTCCAAATATGCCCTGCCTGTAGGTTTGGCACTGTTGATAATTGTTTTCTTGATTTCTGGAAATGTAGTACATATGAATAAAGGGGATTTTTTTTATATCATATTTCTTATATCATATTATTTGTTTACGCTTCCATTAACAGGAGGGGGGATTGGAAGTATCTTCCCTCCTGTTATGACAGTATTATGGATACAAATTATGGGTCGATGCAGGCTGACAAATTTATTAATACGTTATATTACTAAAATATTTTGTCTGCTTTTTGCAGTTAGTTTGATTCGTTGCCCAGACTATTTTTTGAAGTGGACTGTAAGAGGGGAAACGGGAATGAATCCAAATACACTGGCAGTTTTGATTGTGCTTAGTTCTTCTTTTATATTAATTTTTAATCAGAGTAACAGGGTTTATAAAAAATATCATCTGTTGATACCACAAATTTTATTAACATGTTGGGGGATTTTGAATTGTAAATCGAGAGCTTCTCTGTTAATGTTTATAACATTTTTGACATTTAAATACTTAATGCCGAAAAGAATGAGGAAAAAAAGAAAAGTGGCTTGTTTTATTTGTTATAGTTGTATTGCAATAGGTCTTTTATTTCCGATGTTTTATGTTTATTTAAACCAATTTAGCGATTCTATAAAAATTCCTTTTATAAATACATTATTTTCCGAAAAATCATTATTTAGTGGGAGAGAGAGAATTTGGAATAATATTTTTATGGAATTATCTAAAAAAAATTATAGTTGGATAATTGGAATTGGTTCTAAGGCTGACATAAGGACGGTTGGCGCAGAGATTAATCCGCATAACGCATATATGATGGTATTAATGGATTTTGGTTTTTTGGGGGTTGTTGCCTATTATTCATTTTATATATTTTATATTAAAAAAATATATGGAAGGGGAAAGCTTTTTATAGAACAAATAGATTTGATTTACCTTGGCCTGTCTTTTTTTATTTTAAGTTTCTTTGAAACAGTTCTTTTATGGCATCCTTTTGTTATTATTACTGGTTTTATCTGGGGAATATCTCAGGGATATAATAGAAATGGCTATGAAAAATTGTAGGTGAAAGATATTAGTTATTATGAGGGGAGGTAATAGTATGTTAACCATAGTTATACCAATGTATAACAGGGCATATATTTTGTCGAATTTATATGATTCTTTGAGAAAACAAAGTGATTTAGATTTTAAATAGTTGATTGTAGATGATAGTTCCTATGATAATACGAAAAAATTAGTTTTACTTTGTATATAAACTTAGGAAAATATTGGCTGGGGAAAGGGATTTCAATAATGCAATGTATGGCTAATAAAGTGCGTTTTTTTCTAATTAATTGAGTTAAGGGGTGATAATATGAAGTTTGAAAAAATGCTAAGGATAGTGGTGAGGCGAATCATTGGAATTAGATTATACCATTATATTGGTACAAAGATTAAATTTTATAAAAAACCTGGATTAAAAAAAATGATAATCAAAAATAGGGACTTTAAAGATGTACATAAAGGAAAACGCTGTTTTATTTTGGGAAATGGCCCATCTTTACAGAATGTAGATTTTTCATTGTTGGAAAAAGAATATACTATAACTGTAAATATGTTGCCAAGGGATTCACGCTTTCCAAAGCTAAAAACGAATTATCATGTATGGGCAGATGAAAATTTCTTTATGTTACATAAAGATAGGCCGGAAGATATGGCAGTTTTGGAGATTATGAAACAGGTAAATACAAAGGGAAATAAACCTGTTGTTTTTTATAAAGTATCTGCAAAAAATATGATTAAGCAATTTGGCCTGGATAAATTGATAAACATTCACTATTATGAAGAAGGATGCTGGAACAAATGGACATCTAAAAATAATATACGTTTTGATGAACCGGTTCCCTATTTTTCAACAGTTATTCATTATTGTATTTGTTTGGCTGTGTATATGGGGTTTAAAGAGATTTATCTTTTGGGATGTGATTGTACAGGAATTATAAATTCCATAGAAGGTTGGATTAATCTTGATAATAGTAGTATGCAAAATTTGCAGTATGGGTATGAAGTAAATGAAAATGATAAAAAAATATCCCAAAGAAGCCATATGAAATGCAATATACGGGATGAATTTATTGGATGGGCAGGATTGTTGGATGATTATGAAAAACTTTCGGATTATTGTAAAGAGAGAGGCACAAAACTGTTAAATGCAACACATCCTACGATCTTACAATCAATAGAGCGGGTATCTTTAGAAGATATTCTTTAAAACTATCTGAATATATATGGGGTATATAATTTTATGGAAAAAGAAGAAGGAAAGTATCGTTATTTAGTTAAGAATACAATACTTTTTACTATTAGTTCGTTCGGTTCAAAGTTATTGGCATTTTTTTTAGTGCCGCTGTATACTAATGTGCTTTCAACAACAGATTATGGGATTGCTGACATTATCACTACAACAGCATCTGTGCTTATATATATTTTAACAATTAATATTTCTGCATCTGTGATGAGATTTGCAATTGAAGATAAGAAAACCCCGCAACGTTCTCTTCGGTATGGATTACAGGTTTTACTAAAAGGGACAGTGATTATGTTGTCTGGAACAATTTTTGTTTGGCAATATAATTTAATAAAATGGGATAATTATTGTTATTTGTTTCTGGTTGCTATTTTTTTTGTACAGGCTTTAGAAGATATTTTTTTAAATTATTTAAGGGCGACAGACAAAGTATATATTGTGGTAATATCTGGTTTGCTTTCTACATCAACTAAACTGGTGTCAAATATTGTGACATTGCTTGTTTTTCATTGTGGCATTATAGGATATTTGGTATCTGTTATTATAGGATCAGTGATATCAATAACATTTTCATCCTTTTATATATTACCTTTAAAGAAAACAAATACAACAGTTATTGAGGACAATAAATTATATTGCGAAATGCGAAAATATGCAATACCTGCTGCAATAAATGCAGTTGGGTGGTGGGTTGCTAATGGTATTGACCGATATTTTCTTATTTGGATAAAAGGAGTTGCTATTAATGGCATTTATTCAGTTGCTTATAAGATACCAACAATGATGTCAATCTTATGTAATATTTTTTCACAAGCTTGGGGGCTTTCAGCAATAAGGGAATATAATTCCACTGATAAAACAGATGGGAGTAATTTTTACAAAAATACTTATGCGTTGTTTAGTGCTGTGCTTATGCTATTGTGCAGTTTATTGATATTTCTCAATGTAATTATATCAAAATTGCTTTTTGCAAAGGATTTTTTTGAAGCGTGGAAATATTCTTCGCTGCTCATTGTTGCTATGGCCTTTAGTGGCCTTGGCAGTTATTTGGGAGGGATATTTAGCGCCGCAAAACATAATAGTGAACTGGCAATCAGTATGGCAATTTCAACAGTAATAAATATAGTATTGAATATGTTTTTGATACCAATATATGGTGCATTAGGGGCTGCGGCAGCAACTGTGGCTTCATATTATGTAATTTGGTTGTTGCGTTATATTATGTCAAAAAAATATTTGCGTTTTAAAGTAAATATTTTCCGGGATCATATAGCGTTATGTGCAATTTTTATCCAAATAATAATGGAACATCAATATAATCACTTTTATTTTGGGCAGGCGTGGGTTGTATTATTAATAATATTTTTATATCGGAAGGAAATGAAAGGATGTTTCGTGCTGGTTATGCTCTTCATTGAAAACCGAAAAAAGAACAGTTAATGTTTGAGGAGGAAAAATGGGAATTAAATCTATGTTAAAAAAAGGAAAGTCTTTTGTGAAGGATATGTGTTTTATAATTAAGGTAAATATCCAAAAGAGTGAAATTCGAAAAGGGAATGGAAAATATTTTATAATCCGATATGACAGCTCTATGCAAGCAGGGTGGACAGTTTGGGAACGGGTTGTTTTATATGGATGTATTTATGCAAGCGACCATAAGATGGTTCCAGTGGTAGATATGAAGAACTTTAGCAGTATTTATCAAGAAGATTCAGATTTTGGGAAAGTGAATATATGGGATAAATATTATTTGCAGCCTGCCGGAGTATCACTGGAAAAAGCAATAGAGAGTGGAAATTATGTTCTATCTGACACTTCACAAGACTGGTTTAATTATGTTCGGATGAGAAGAACAAAATGCAGGGATACTGAATACTTGAGAAAGTGTTACCAAAAGTTTATTAGGAATAATAAACAAACATTGCAGATAGTCAGGAATAACTATAATTTAATGCTGCAAAATGCGGGGTTTCCTAAAAAAGCTAGGCTTTTAGGAATCTGTATGAGGGGAACGGATTATAGAGAATTTCATCATATGAAACAGCCTGAAATAAGTTCTTTGTCTATTCTTGCTAAGGAGGCAGTCAAAGAGTTTAATTTTGATGGGGTATTTATTGCTACAGAAGACAAACAACTTTTTAATGCATTTAAAAATTCTATACCTGAGGTGAAATTTTGTTATTTTAAGGCGGGAGAATTTGAGAATACAAAAGGTTATATTGGAGATGTTATACGCCAAGAAAAAACTGCACATGAAGCAGCAATTGACTATCTTACGGTATTATATTCCCTGAACTGCTGTTCTGGTTTGGGGGGGGGTAATTGTGGCGCTACGATTGTTGCACAGTATAAACGGAAAACAGAGTATGAATATTTGAATATAATTGATTTAAAGGAATTTTATTGAAAAGTCAAGACATCATTTAAGAACTGAATATAAAATAATGTTTGGCTATAGGATTAGTGAGAATCAAAAATTATATCATGAAGAGGAGAAACAACATGAAAGTAGTGTCTTTTATTCCAATTAAATTAAATAACCAAAGGCTTCCAGGTAAAAATCTTCTGCCTTTAAATGGTCAGCCAATTTGTAAGTATTTATTTGAAACTATTGATGCAGTGGAAACAATTGATGAAAAATATGTTTATTGCAGTGATGAAAGTATCCAGGAGTATATGCCAGAGGGGTTGATATTTTTGAAGCGTGACGTTAGCCTTGATGGTTTTTTGGTAAAAGGTCTTGAAATCATTAAAGGGTTTGTGGAAGAAATTGATGCAGATATTTATGTGTTAGCACATGTAACACAGCCATTTACTAAAGCAGATTCTGTTAGGGCTGCCCTAGATAAGGTTATCAGTGGAGAATATGATTCTGCTTTTTCAGCAATTGTTTTACAAGATTATCTTTGGATGGATGGGAAACCGTTAAATTATGACATAAAAAATATTCCACGTTCACAGGATTTGTCTCCCATTTATATGGAAACGGGTGCATTTTTTATTTTCCGCAAGGAAGTTTATACAAAATTGGGACAAAGAATTGGCAAAAAACCATATATTCATGTGGTAGATCAGTTTGAAGCTGTAGATATTGATACAGCAAAAGATTTTGAGTTTGCAAAAGTGGTAGTAAACTTTCTGAATGACAATAATCACTGAATAGTGAATGATATGGAAAACGGGTAATAAACGTAATGTAACATAGCAAGGAGAATGTTATGAAAAATGTTCGGGTATTAGATTGTACATTAAGAGATGGGGGCAGGATTTTTGATTGTGCATTTCCAGATAGTGAAATAAAAGAGATTGTGTCGCGCCTTACTAAAGTAAAAATAGATATTGTAGAAATAGGTTTTTTACGTGATTGGCATAATTTAGAATACAATGGAGACAGTACATTTTTCACCCATACTAACCAGATTGCCCCATTTCTTGATAAAAGTAAGAATAATACGATGTTTACAGCTTTTATTGATTATGGAATGTTTGATTTTTGCAGTTTAAAACCTTGTGATGGGACGTCGATTGACGCTATCCGTTTTGGGTTTACAAAAAAAAATTATGATGAGGAAAAAGAGGACGTCATAAATTGTGCAAAAATTATAATGAGTAAAGGGTATAAGCTTTTTATGCAGGGAGTAAATTCTCTTAGCTATACAGATAGGGAGCTTCTTGAGGTAGTTGATTTGGTAAATGATATCCATCCATACAGTTTTGGGATTGTAGATACATATGGAGCAATGTACATGGATGATGTGGATAGAATTTATAATTTAATAGACCATAATATGCTTCCTGATATCTGTATTAATTTTCATTCCCACAATAATTATCAGTTATCTTTTGCGTTTGCACAAGAAGTAATAAAATTGAGCAGTATGGGCGCAAGGCAGGTTATTATTGATGGCACGCTTGGTGGTATGGGGAAAGTTGCGGGCAATTTAAATACAGAATTAATTGTTGACTATCTTGTTCGCAAAAAGCAGTATGATTATGAATTAGATGATATTTTTGATATGCTGGATGACTATATTTATAAATATTCACTTAAATATAATTGGGGGTATTCTGCCTCTGCAATGATGGCCGGTATTTATAAGTCACATCCTAATAATGTGATTTACTTAACTGGAAAGTTTCGTCTTGACAGTAAAGATATTGGGAAATTATTGTCGATGATAGAGCCTGAAAAGCGACAGAGATACGATTATGAAAATATAGAAAAATTATACATTGAATATCTTTCTGAAAAAGTAGATGACTCAGATAATTTGGAGAAGTTGAGAAACGTAATCAACGGGCGTGAGATTGTGGTACTTGTTCCAGGGAATACTCTTAATACACATAGGGATATAGTGGATTCTTATATTACACCACTTTACAACTTTTTTGAAAAAAGAATAACGCACAGGATACTTTAG
>CAJUJR010000039.1 GCA_910586605.1 uncultured Lachnospiraceae bacterium
AGTATCCTGTGCGTTATTCTTTTTTCAAAAAAGTTGTAAAGTGGTGTAAATAAATTAAAGCACTAAAATAAACCCATTATCATATTTCTACAATTGATAGTGGGTTTATTCATGTATCCAATATTTAATTGATACTTCATTCCTTCCAAAACAAGTGAATAAACAAGCAAACTTTTCGTGAATGACCTTGGTAAAATCTCTTACCAAAATCTCTGTGATATTTTGCGATAATTTACGATAGTTTATAACACCCTCTTTATATCCACAAAACACGCTATAATGCTTGATTTCCCAATGTTTTCAAGGAATTTTGCTTAGAAACTTTTCTTATTAGTTTCCTCCCATCTGTGCTGCTACCTCAGCCGCAAAATCCTCTTCCTTCTTCTCCAGCCCTTCGCCTGTTTCAAAACGTACAAAACTCTTTACAGCCAGCTTGCAGCCTTCTGCCTTTGCCACGTTTTCCACATACTTACCAACTGTCTCTTTATTTTCAGCCTTTACATATTCCTGTTCTAACAGGCAGACTTCCTTTAACTCCTTATTCAAACGGCCGATAATCATTTTCTCAATGATATTATCTGGCTTATTTGCATTCTTAGGGTCATTTTTAGCCTGTGCGAGCAAAATTCCTTTTTCATGCTCCTTATAGTCCTCATCTACGTCATCAGAAGACACATATTTTGGATTTAAAGCAGCCACTTGCATTGCCACATTCTTTAAGCACTCTTTTACAGCATCGTTTGAAGAATCTGTATCAGCCTCTACTAATACGCCAATCTTACCGCCTGCATGGATATAAGACACCACAAGGCCATCTGTTTCAACTTTCTGGAAACGGCGGATTGTCATATTTTCACCAATCACTGCAATCATAGCTTTTAACTTCTCTTCCACTGTCTGGCTGTTATCAGCAGCCCATGCCTCTGTAAGGAATGTATCTACGTCTCCTGCAGTGCTTGTCTTAACCTGTGCTGCAACTTCTGCAACATATGCCTGGAATTTTTCATTTTTAGCTACGAAATCTGTTTCGCTGTTAACTTCTACGATAGAAGCAGTTTTTCCATCTTCTGAAACGTCAACTGCAACCATTCCTTCTGCAGCAATACGCCCAGATTTTTTCTCTGCTTTTGCAAGGCCGTTTTCCCTTAACCACTCAACTGCCTTGTCCATATCGCCGTCTGTATTTGTAAGAGCCTTTTTACAATCCATCATCCCGGCTCCAGTCATTTCCCTTAACTCTTTTACCTGTGAAGCTGTAATTGCCATTTTCTTTTCCTCCATTTACTTTACTAAATATAATTATGCCCCAGCAGCTTCCTCATCTGCTTCTGCCATAGATTCGCCCTGATTTGCTTCGATAACAGCATCTGCAATCTTGGAAACAATAAGCTTAACAGCCCTGATTGCATCATCATTCCCTGGGATTACATAATCAAGCTCTTCTGGATCGCAGTTTGTATCCGCAATCCCGATTAAAGGAATCCCCAATGTATGTGCTTCCTGGATACAGATTCTCTCTTTCTTTGGGTCAACAACAAAAATAGCATCTGGAATCTGCTTCATATCTTTGATACCACCAAGGTTCTTCTCAAGCTTTTCCCATTCCTTTTTCAGGCCAATTACTTCTTTCTTAGGAAGAACATCAAATGTGCCATCCTCTGACATTGCTTCAATCGCCTTTAACCTCTTAATACGGGTCTGGATTGTCTTAAAGTTTGTAAGCATACCGCCTAACCATCTCTCGTTAACATAGAACATGCCGCAACGCTCTGCCTCTGCTTTAATAGAATCCTGCGCCTGCTTCTTTGTACCAACAAAAAGAATTGTACCGCCGTTTGCCACGATATCCTTTACAGCATTGTATGCAGTATCTACCATTCCTACTGACTTCTGCAAGTCAATAATATAGATGCCATTACGCTCTGTGTAGATGTACTCTGCCATTTTAGGGTTCCATCTTCTTGTTTGATGCCCAAAGTGAACACCTGCTTCCAGTAATTGTTTCATTGAAATTACACTCATTTTAATACCTCCATTTGGTTTTATTGCTTCCGCATACTTCCAAACGCATGACCTTACGGCACCAATACGAAATCCGTATGCGTGTTTAATTAGGAACTGTGTTTGAAATCCATTTCCAAACACACTTTTGACAGTTTATCACAAATACCCGGCCTTTGCAAGAATTTTCCTGCTAACATCCTTAATTTTTTCTAAACATATATAGATACCGCGCCATCTCTTTAGAAAATTCTGCATATGGCTTTTTTATGCAATCTGTCTGCTGCATTAGCATTTCATACCATGCTATTTCCCCAGCATTTTCAAATTCCTTTTTATAAAACTCTGCCGCACTGCGTTTCCTTTGCAAAAGTTTATAGCATTCATCTGTAATAGAATATACCTCATATGCAATTTTGTTCTTTTTCAATGCTTTTGCAAGTTCTGTAGTATTTTCATCTGCCGTTTTTGGCATTACGTCGCCCTCCTGATATCCTGCAAAAAATACGCCGCCTTTACAAAGCCATCGGTTAATACGGGCTATAAACCCTGCTATATCCTTTACAAAATACATAGTATCCATTGATACAATTACATCAAATGAATTATCAGCATATTCTATTTCATCCATTGTCCCTATCCGAAACTCTGATTTGTGTGGATATAATGTGCAAGCTGTTTGGATTGCGTGGCTGGAATAATCAAATCCATGGATATATGCATCTGTGCATTTCTGAAGATACCCTAACATCTTTCCATTCCCACACCCAATATCCAGGATATGAATTTCCTCTTTTTCCGGAATATATCCTAAAATCCTTTCAATCTGATGGATATCGCTAAACCCATCCTGTGAAAAATCCTCGCCAAAAGCCTTCCGGCAATACTTACGAAATACCTCTGAAGCTGCCGCCATCTGATAAAACTGCTGATACTCATTATAAAAAAGCGGAGTGCCGGCACATTCCACTTGCAAAAAAGCCTCTGGCTTTTTTGTTGGTATACCACTACGTTCGGCGCATTTTCTTTTTTCCTCTCTCATCCATTTTTTATCTGCCTCTGTAATCCTACGGGACTCCACGCACTTTTGCAGCATTCTTTTATACGTTTCCCTATCAATTGGATGTTTATGTAAATACCTCTTTGTTTCCTGCGGAAACTTTGCCCATGCTGTAGCAAATGCCCACGCTACCGCCATACTTGCATAATATTCTTTTGTATCAAGTGTCCCAAATACCTCCAATGTTTTTCCAATATATTCTGGTATCAGATAATGCGCCATCAGCATCACAGCCACAGCACGTACTTCAAATTCTTTATGGCTGTCTTTATACTGCATCAAAAAATCCCAAACCTGCACAGGATATTTTGACGCACTTTGGAACGTCGTGCAAAAGGAATCATTGACAGACCAATTATTAATACGGGGAATAAATTGCCCTGCAGCTTCCAGTATTTCTTCCACTGGAGCCTTCACATACCCAAGAACCATCCCCTGCAGCATCATTTCCTCAAAATAAGCAAAATCCTGCCATGACAGGTACTTTTTCCAGTCTCCCTCTGCAAGCTGCTTTGCAAGCTTCCTTAACTGTGGAAGCCTGATTCCCAACATATTTTCTACGCCAGGGACCAAGCTTTCACTAAACTTCTTATACTCCTTTTCTGCCATCCCTTCCAGGCAGTTTCTTAACTCCTGCTGTGTCATATCCCTCCATGTTGCCTTTGGCGGCTAAAATAATGTAGTAAACAAGTTTGGTTTCCAAACACGCTTTAATCCTCTGAACGCCTTCCAAAAAGAAGGACAAGGCGCAAGAGCTGTAAAATGGTCGAAATTGTTGAAGTAACATATGTCATTGCAGCAGCGCCTAACACCTTCCTTGCCCCACTCAACTCCCGGTCATATAATAGCCCTCTTGATTTCAGCACGCGCAAAGCCCTGCCTGATGCGTTAAATTCCACAGGAAGGGTAACTACCTGAAATGCCAATGTCAGTGCAAACAATAAGATACCAATTTTAAGAACCCCAAATGAGCCCATAATCAAGCCCAATATAATAACTGGCCACGATAGTTTAGAGCCAAGGTTCACAACAGGTACAATTGCATTTCTGATTTTAATTGGGACATACCCCACCTTATGCTGTATGGCATGGCCGCACTCATGGGCAGCAACCCCCACCGCAGCGACAGAAGACGAGCCATACACACTGTCAGAAAGGCGCAGAACCTTATTCCTTGGGTCATAATGGTCTGTCAAATTCCCGGCAATCCGCTCAATCCGGACATCCGTTATCCCCGCCTCCCGAAGCATCTGCGCCGCAACCTCCTGCGACGCCAAGCCGCGTGCAGTCCCCATTGAACTATATTTCCGGTAAGTATGGCTTACATTTGCGGAAGCTGCCATACAAATTAACGCCCCAATAATAACAAGCAAATACGTTGGGTCATAATAATAATGATACATTCCTGGCATAATTTACCTCATTTCTGCGCTGCTTTTTCGTATAATGCAATGTTTGTGCAAGCAGCGCCCGGCCACAAACCTGCATCTTTCACATCTCCATAAAATCCAATAGCGAAATCTGGTTTGTATGCGGCAAATCCCGCATCAAACCAAGCCTTGCCATTGTTTCTACCGTACCTGCGCTGACTTTACAGCGGTTCTTAAAATCCTCTCGTGACAAAAAAGCACCTTTGCTTGCTTCATCTTCTATCATTTCAGCAGCTTTATCCCCAAGGCCGTCAATTGTTGCAAAAGAAGGCATCAGCTTTCCGTCTACAATTTGAAAACGGTTCGCCTTGGAACGGTAAATATCAATTTTAACAAAACCAAATCCCCTCGCATACATTTCCTGCACAATCTTCATATCTTCCAAGGTGCTCTTCTCCTTATCCGACAATTCATTCTTACGGTTCTGATAGTCATTCATATAATATTCCAGGCGCTCCTTCCCCATACACATCAGCTCATAATCAAAAGAAGTCGCGCGGATGCTGAAAAACGCCGCATAGTAAGCAAGCGGATAATACACCTTAAAATACGCCACCCTAAGCGCCATCATAACATATGCTGCCGCATGGGCTTTCGGGAACATATACTTAATTTTCTCACATGATTCCAGATACCATTCCGGCACATTGCAGGCAAGCATATCCTCCTTCATGCTGTCATCCAGCCCTTTCCCCTTCCTGACACTTTCCATTATCTTAAAGGAGCGTTCATTTTCAACCCCCATATGAATCAAATAAGTCATAATGTCATCACGCGTACAGATAGCAGAAGACAGCGTACAATAACCTTTGGTAATATAATACTGCGCATTATTCAGCCACACATCTGTTCCGTGGGAAAGCCCGGAAATCCTTACCAAATCAGAAAAATTCCTGGGTTTTGCATCCAAAAGCATACCAATTACAAACGGAGTCCCAAACTCCGGCAGCCCCAGGCATCCAAGCGTACAGCCCCCAATATCCTCCGGCACAATCCCAAGTGCTTCCGTGCTTGCAAAAAGGGAAAGCACCCCCTGGTCATCCATACGGATTTTCCCGGCGTCCACATCTGTCAAATCTTCTAGCATACGGATCATCGTAGGGTCCTGGTGCCCTAATATATCAAGTTTTAAAAGGTTTGCATCAATCTTATGGTAATCAAAATGCGTTGTGATAATTTTTGTATTCATATCATTTGCAGGATGCTGTACAGGCGTAAAAGTATAAATTTCTTCTCCCATCGGAAGAACCACAATGCCGCCTGGATGCTGCCCCGTTGAACGCCTGACGCCCTCACAGCCATGTGCAATCCTCTCAATTTCTGCACTTCTTTTTGTAATTTCCCGCTCTTCGCAATATTTCTTTACATATCCATACGCTGTCTTTTCTGCCAGCGTGCCAACTGTCCCGGCGCGGAATGTCTGCCCCGCCCCAAAAATAATCTCGGTATAATCATGCGCATTGCTCTGGTATTCACTGGAAAAATTCAAATCAATATCCGGCTCTTTATTTCCCTTAAACCCAAGGAAAGTTTCAAACGGGATATCATGCCCCTCTTTTTCCAACATTTCCCCACAGACCGGGCAAACTTTATCCGGCAGGTCACAGGCAGAGTTACCAGAATGTTCCTTTAATTCCTTAGAATCAAAGTCATAATAATGGCAGCTTTTACAGTAATAATGCGCGGGAAGCGGGTTAATTTCGGTAATCCCAGACATTGTTGCCGCAAAAGAAGAACCGACCGACCCCCTTGATCCAACCAGATAACCATCCTCATTTGACTTCCACACAAGCTTCTGCGCAATAATATACATCACGGCATACCCATTGCTGATAATGGAATTTAACTCACGCTCTAGGCGCTCTTCCACAACAGGCGGAAGGTCAGGACCATATATTTCATGCGCACGGCTATAACAGATATCCCGCAAATCCTGGTCTGAATTTTCAATTTCCGGCGGGCATTTCCGAGGGCTGCAAGGCTCAATTTTATCCACCATATCGGCAATCAGGTTCGTATTTGTAATAACAATTTCTTCCGCTTTCTTAGAGCCAAGATATTGAAACTCAGACAGCATCTCCTCTGTTGTGCGATAGTAAAGCGGCGCTTGCTTATCTGCATCAGCAAACCCCTTCCCAGCCATAATAATACGGCGGTACACTTCATCCTCTGCGTCCATAAAATGGACATCGCAGGTTGCCACGACAAGTTTCCCATAAATCTCCCCAAGTTCTACAATTCTCCGGTTCAGCTCCATCAAATCATTTTCATCCTGAATCTGTGGATAGCGGTCAGAATCCCTTATCATAAAATCATTGTTCCCAATTGGCTGGATTTCCAGATAATCGTAAAACTTTACAAGCCTGTCAATTTCCTCCTCTGGCTTTTCCTCCACCAATGCCCTGTAAAGTTCCCCAGCTTCGCAGGCCGAACCAATCATCAAGCCTTCCCTCCACTCTAAAAAAAGGCTTTTTGGAATCCTTGGGCGGCGGTTAAAATATTTTAAATGGGACTCAGAAACAAGACGGTACAGGTTCACGCGCCCTGTCTCATTTTTTGCCAGCATTACGGCATGATACGCTGGCATTTTCCTGATCGCCTCTTCATCTGGGATGCAGAATTTATTTAATTCTTCCAATGTAGTAATATTTTTATCAGAAAGCCTTTCTAACATCCTGGCAAATATTTCTGCTGTCGCCGTTGCATCATCTACTGCACGGTGATGGTTTTCCAACGATACCCCAAGCCTTTTTGCGACAGTATCTAACTTATACCGTTTTAAATCCGGCAAAAGGGCGCGCGCCACTGCCACGGTATCAATCACTGTATAATCTACTGCAATTCCCTGTTCCTTTGCCTTCTGCTCAATAAACCCCATGTCAAAGGCGGCGTTATGCGCTACCATAATACATCCTTCACAGAAGCAGATAAATTCTGGCAAAACCTCCTGAATTGTCCCAGCTCCAGTTACCATAGAATCATTAATCCCTGTAAGCTGCTGTATTGGATATGGAATCGGCCGCAAAGGGTTTACAAAAACAGAAAATGTCTCCCCAATCTTCCCATCCTCCACCTTAACAGCGCCAATTTCTATAATTTCATTGCTTTTTGCACCAATCCCTGTTGTTTCCAAATCAAAGACAACATAACTTCCTCTAAGCCCCTGCCCTTTATCATTTTTCACAGCTTCAGTAAGGTCGTCCACCAGATAAGCCTCCACGCCGTAAAGCATTTTAAAATCTTCGTCTGGGGAAACCTCATGTGCAGCATCCGGGAACGCCTGTACCACGCCATGATCTGTAATTGCAAGCGCTTTATGCCCCCAGTTTTTTGCTGTTTTTACAAATTCACGCACTGGCACAACAGAATCCATTTCGCTCATCTGCGTATGTGCATGCAGCTCCACACGCTTCATCCCCGTATAATTATCCATCCGCTTTACACGGGTATCTGTCCCCGGTTTCATCCCACGCACAGAACTAATTGTAATTTCCCGGCTAAATGTATCATATATAGGATTTCCCTTTAACTTAATGAACTTCCCCTTCTTGATATTTTCCCGCATCAGCTCCAGTTCCTCTTTTTCCAGAAAAACTTTTGCCATAATCGAATCCGTAAAATCAGAAATGCTAAACATATAAATTACTTTTTCATTCCGAATTTCACGTTCTTCAACGCTGATTACCATGCCCTCAATCACAGCTTCACGGATTTCTCCCTGAATATCGGCAATTTTAATAACTTCTCCCTCACAATTCCTTCCATAAAAACACTCTTCATCTACTGGACCCACGCCCCATTTTGATTTCCCTTTGCTATAAGCGCCTTTTTTTGCATAGCTGCCTTGTTCTTTTCCGGAAAAAGATGCTACTTGAGTTTTGGCCGGATTGGAAAAAGAAGCTTCCCGGCCCGCTGTCTTCTGCGGCGGATTGGAAACGCTTCCCTTTGTATCCCTTTGTGCCGGTTGGGTTAGTTTTTCTTTCTTTTGGGAAAATTCCGCCTTCCGCACATTCCTATGGTATACTTCATAACCCTCTTTCTCTTCCAGTATTACAGGAAGAGAAAAATCAACAGAAACTTCCACGGAAAGCCCTGCCTTCTCCCGAAAAACTGACTGTACCATTTCAATAAACTGCTGTTCCCTTGTCTTAAAAAGGGCATCATTTTCACAATCTAAGTGAAAAGAAGAACCTTCTACCACTGCCTTCCCTTTGTAGAGCATATTAAAAAGAAGTACATTTGTCTCTTTCAGGATTAAAAGGATACTGTCCTTATATTCCTCCCAAAATGCCTTTGGCGTATACTGCTCTGACAACACAAAATGCTCCTGGAGCAAAACCGAAAAACCTGTTTTCCCTATCTGCTGATTCAAAGCATATGCCAAAAGCCCTATTTCCCGATAAGGGATAATATGCCTGCTTTCCATATAAATAAAAACTATTTTTTGTTTTTTGGATAAGACAACCCGGCTGACATAAACATCAGAAAAAATCCTTTTCTGACGGTCAGTCAATGACAGCCCTTCAAATGTATCTAATAAAAGCTTTTCCATTTTCCTTACACCTTTTCAAACATGCCCTAGAATGTTTTCCAAACAACACTTGTTAACTAAGGAACTGTTAAGAAATATAAAAGCTATTCTGCACAAAATGCTAAGTTATTTCTTAACAGTTCCTAATCTCTGCACAATTCTGCAGCTTTTTTAACTCTTCTCCTAAAGCAGCAAGAAGGTTTTCCTCTGTCACCTTCCTAATGACTTCACCTTTCCTGAACAAAAGCCCTTCGCCTTTGCCCCCGGCAATTCCAAGGTCAGCTTCCTTTGCCTCTCCTGGGCCGTTTACTACGCAACCCATTACCGCGACCTTAATATCCATATCTAAATCGGCTACCATCTCTTCGACTTTCCCGGCCAGCCCAATTAAATCAATCTGCGTCCTTCCGCAGGTTGGGCAGGATACCACTGTTACCCCGCCTTTCCTCATGCCAAGTGCTTTTAAAATAAGCTTTGCCGAACGAACCTCTTCCACAGGCGCCCCTGTCAGGGACACACGTATGGTATCGCCAATCCCTTGATATAAGATATTGCCAATCCCAACGGCAGACCTAATATTTCCAGCTAGGACTGAGCCAGACTCCGTAATTCCCACATGAATAGGATAGGACATCCTTTTTACCAGAAGTTCATGGGCCTTAATACACATCAATACATCAGAAGACTTAATACTGACTACAAGTTTATCATGCCCCAGCTTTTCAAGTGTCTGAATTTTATCAAGCGCACTTTCCACCAATCCCTCAGCAGTTACTTTCCCATACTTTTCGATAATCTCTTTTTCTAGTGAACCACTGTTAACTCCAATCCGGATCGGAATATCCCTCTGCCTTGCCGCTCTTACAACAGCCGCTATATTCTCTTCCGAGCCAATATTCCCAGGGTTAATCCGTATTTTATCCGCTCCATGCTCTATTGAAGCAATTGCAAGGCGGTAATCAAAATGGATGTCCGCAACCAACGGGATATGGATTTCCTTTTTAATCTTAGAAAGGGCTTTTGCAGCCGCCATCGTTGGGACAGCGCAGCGGATAATATCACAGCCCGCTTCTTCAAGCTCCAGAATCTGTTCCACTGTACCTGTAATATCTTCTGTTTTCGTATTTGTCATAGACTGGATTGCCACTGGATTGCCTCCGCCAATCTTACAATCTCCAATTTGTATTTCTTTGGTAAAACTCCTGTGTTCTTTTTTCCCTATAGACCCACTCAACATTATTCCTTGCCTCCGATTCTCCTGCCTTAATTCAAAATCCTGACAATATCATTATACATTACAAATACCATTAAAAGCATCAAAAGGATAAACCCTGCAAAATGCACATACCCTTCCTTATCCCTGCTAACCGGCTTCCCACGGACTGCTTCAATCAGGATAAATACAAGTCTTCCGCCATCCAGGGCCGGAAGAGGCAGCAAGTTCATTACCCCAAGGTTTGCACTTAGAAGTACAGACATAATCAGCATATTCAAAACAACAACACGCATCCCATAACTGGTGCTCTGGTCCAATACCGTACCAACCGTATCTACAATGCCAACCGGGCCAGAAAGCTCCTTTGTGCTAATTTTCCCGGTAATTAACTGTCCCAAGCTTGCCACAGTTGTCTCAATCCAATATTTCACCTCTACCAGGCTATACTTCAATACCTGGATAGCATTCTCCCCTTTTACATTTCCTGCAGCATAAAACCCTAATGTTTTTGTTTCATAAGGCTCCGGTGTAATCTTATACTCTTTTACTTCTCCATCTCGTTCAATGGCAAAAAGGATTTCCTTCCCTTCTGAGCTGTTTTCTTCCATGACATTTTTCAGTTCTTCGCCATTAGAAACCTCTGTGCCATTAACACGGACAATTTTATCCCCAGCCTTTATCCCAGCCTTTTCAAACGGCTTCCCTTCTGTGATTGCTGAAAGCTTTGTACTATCCGTTTTATTTGCAGCATAAGAAAACCCAAACAGATATGTTTTATAATTAGGGTTTATGGAAACTGTTTTTTCTTTCCCATCCCGCTCCAGGACAACTTCTACCTCCTCCCCTGTTAATGGATGAAGCTGGATATATGTTTCTACCTCGCGCCCAATCGAAATTTTGTGCCCATTGATTTTTTTAACCACATCCCCAGTTTCCATCCCGGCTGACTGTGCCGGCTGCCCACTATAGACAGACTGTACCAGCGGATAATCTATTCCTGAATTTGCTATAATTATAATGGAACAGATAAAAGCAAAAACAAAATTGAAAACTGGTCCTGCCACTACAATCGAAAACCGCGCCCACACCCCTTTGCTGTTAAACGAATCCGGGGAATCATTATCTTCATCCTCCCCGACCATCGCACAAGAGCCGCCAATCGGCAAAAGCTTCCAGGAATACTTTGTAACGCTCTTCCAAGCCTCATTTTCCTCCATCAGCTTCTGGGAGCAGAAAAACTTTACAATCCATCCATTTTCTGTCTTTGCGATTGTAATAATCCTTGGCCCCATCCCCACAGAAAACTCTGGGACGCCAACCCCATTCTTCTTTGCAAGCAGAAAATGCCCCAATTCATGGGCCACTACAATTACAGTAAAAATTAGCAATGCAACTATAATATTCATATACTACCTCAATTCTCTCTTCTATTGATATTTCCTGTCAATATAACGGTACACTTCCTGTTCGCACTCCAATATCTCTTCCAAAGATGGATTTGGCAGCACTGTATGCGCCTCCATAACGTCTTCTATCAGTTCTGCCATCGCAAGGTATGAAATTTTTTCCTGCAAAAACAATGACACAGCCTTTTCATTTGCAGCATTTAACACAGTTGGCATACTTCCGCCCGTTTTCCCGGCCTCATATGCCAATGACAGGCTGCGGAATGTCTCTCTGTCTGGCTGTTCAAATGTAATAGCAGATAATTTTGTAAAATCAAGGCGCTCTCCCATGCACAGCCTCCGTTCAGGATAACATAATGCATACTGGATTGGAAGGCGCATATCAGGCGTGCCAAGCTGAGCCATCACTACGCCGTCGCGAAATTCCACCATAGAATGGATAATGCTCTGGGGCTGCAGCACAACCTGTATCTGGTCAAACCCAATATCAAACAGCCACCTTGCCTCAATCACTTCCAAACCTTTATTCACCATTGTAGAAGAATCAATTGTAATTTTCTTTCCCATCGACCAATTTGGATGGTTCAGTGCATCCTGCAACGTAACCGCCTTTAGCTCTTCTCTTTTTTTCCCACGGAACGGACCTCCAGAAGCTGTCAGGATTAACTTTGAAACTTCATTCTGACGCCCTCCTTGCAGGCACTGAAAAATTGCTGAATGCTCACTGTCAACAGGAAGCAGGTTTACCCCCATTTTTTTTACCAACGGCATAATAATATGCCCTGCCGTCACAAGTGTTTCCTTATTGGCAAAAGCAATATCCTTTTTTGCTTTAATCGCTTCAATCACTGGACGGATGCCAATCATCCCGACAACTGCTGCAACCGCAATATCCCCAGAAGGCACTGTCGCACAGGCAACCAACCCTTCCATCCCAGCCAGCACGGTAACCTTACTGCGCCCCTGCAGCCGTTTCTTTAATTCCAGCGCTTTCTCTTCTTTATAAACACATGCCACTTCCGGTTCAAACTCAAGAATCTGCTTTTCCAGCAAATCAATGCTTTGCCATGCTGCCAGGGAAACCACCTTCATATCCTTATTCGCACGGACAACTTCCAGGGTCTGCGTACCGATTGAGCCAGTCGAGCCAAGAAGCATGATATTTTTCATTTTATCCCTCATTTCTTTCTAATCCTTTACAGCTTTAGGAAAGTTACAAGATAGTAAACAACCGGCGCAATAAAAATAATGCTGTCAAAACGGTCTAAAATACCGCCATGCCCCGGAATTAGCTTTCCATAATCTTTAATATCATGGTTTCTCTTTATCGCCGACGCCGTCAAATCCCCAATCTGTGAAATTACAGAAGACACCCCGCCAATCAACGCAAATTTCCAGAAATACCCAGCATCTTTAAAAAAGATAAGGGCAAACAGGAAACCAAGCAAGGCAGCGCCAATAATCCCGCCAACAGAGCCTTCTACTGTCTTATTCGGGCTTAACTTGGAAGGGAGCTTATGCTTCCCAAAAAGCTTGCCGACACAATATGCGCAAGTATCAGAGCCCCATGCACCGATAAAAATCAGCCATACAAACAAAATTCCATTAGCCACAAAACGAACCTTAAAAACAAACGACATCATCACTGTCACGTAAAAGATTCCAAAAAATAGCATGGTAATCTGTTCAGAATGAAAGGCTGGGAACGCAATGACATAACATGCCATCATCACCATAAACGTCAAAATCAGCCACATTAATAATAAATTATATGCATCATCTAAAATCAAGATATCTGTGACAATCCCTGACAAATACCCTGCATAAGCTGGGACTGTCCTTTCCATTCCCACGGTACGGTATAATTCAAAAAGGCCGATAATGGAAATCCCAGTAATCACCCAGAACAAAGGATAACTTCCATATACCAGCAGTGCAATCGCAATCGCCATCAAAACAATCCCGCTTAGTAATCTCGTCCGAAACATCTTTTCCTCCTGCCTGCTGCATCTACTTTTTTACCCCTCCAAAACGCCTGTCACGCTTCTGGTAGTATTCCACTGCCTTCTCAAGCTCTTTCTTGTCAAAATCCGGCCAGAGCACATCTGTAAAATAAAATTCAGTGTAAGCAAGCTGCCATAACAGATAATTAGAAAGCCTCTGCTCGCCGCTGGTACGAATCATCAAATCCGGATCCGGTATTCCTACGGTATCCAGGTATTCCCCAAACAAATCTTCCTGGATGCCTGACAAAACAAGCTTCCCTTCCGTTACATCTGCAGCAATCTTCCTGACAGCCCTTACAATTTCATTCCTGCTTCCATAATTTAGCGCAACCTGAAAATGCAGCCCTGTATTCTGCGCTGAGAATTTCTCAAGTTCCCGTATCTTCTCCTGTAAATCTATATCTAGCTTTGAAATATCCCCAATCACACGAACCTGCATATTATTTTTCTTACTCGTCTTCAAACAGTCAGAAAGATATTGGTGTAAAAGCTTCATCAAAGCATCCACTTCTGACTGTGGGCGTGACCAGTTTTCTGTTGAAAAAGCATACATCGTCACATATTCAATGCCCATTTCCCATGCAGCCTTACAAATTTTTTCCACATTCCTGCTTCCTGCCGCATGGCCGGCATTCCTTGGAAGCATCCTCTTTTTTGCCCACCGCCCGTTTCCATCTAAAATAATCGCTACATGGCGCGGTACATTCTCTTTTTCAGGCATTTCTATCTCTCCAATCCAAAAATCCTTCAGCTTTTCTATAATTTCCTACCACAGCGCACACAATCTTTTCTCTGCAAAATAGGGACAGACCAAACGATCTATCCCTCTGATTGCACAATTCCTTACACTGTCATAATTTCCTTTGATTTCTCTTCTATCATCTGGTCAACCTGTGATACATACTGATCCGTCAGCTTCTGGATTTCACTTTCTGCATCCTTCTGCTCGTCTTCAGAAATCTCATTCGCCTTCTGCTGTTTCTTAATCATATCATTCGCATCCCGGCGGATATTACGGATGGCAACTTTTGCGCCCTCCCCTTTTTTCTTAACATCTTTCACAAGTTCCTTACGGCGTTCCTCTGTCAGTTCCGGAAAAGTCAAACGAATCACTTTACCATCGTTATTTGGGGTTAAGCCCAAATCAGCCGTCAAAATTGCTTTCTCAATTTCCTTAATAAGGCTTGCCTCCCATGGCTGTATCATCAGGGTACGTGCCTCTGCAACAGAAATATTCGCCACAGACTGTAAACTTGATGGCTGCCCATAATAATCTACACTAATTTTATCTAAAATATGGGGATTTGCCCTTCCTGCACGGATTGTCGAATATTCGCTTGCTAAGCTATCCACCGACTTTTCCATCTTCTCTTTAAACTGATTCAAATCTGCGTTCATTATGCCCTCCTTTTATAATGTAACTAACGTTCCCTGTGTTACGCCCTGTACTGTATTAATAATGCTGTCCTTTTCTTCCAGCCCAAAAATCATCATTGGCATATGGTTTTCCATTGCCAAGACGGCTGCCGCCAAATCAATGACTCCAAGACGTTTATTAATTATGTCATCAATAGCAATTTCATCAAATTTCTTTGCTTCAGGATTCACAGCAGGGTCGGAATCATAAACGCCGTCAATCGACTTTGCAAGCAAAATAATATCCGCCTCAATCTCAACCGCCCGAAGCACAGTTGTAGTATCTGTCGAAAAATACGGATGCCCCGTACCTCCTGCAAAAAAAACCACCATGCCCTTTTCAAAATATTTATTTGCACGGTCCTTGGAAAAAATCTTTGTTATAGAACCGCATTCAAATGGTGTCAAAATGTTTGTTTTCATCCCAACACTACGGAAAATCTCCGAAACATAAATACAATTCATAACAGTTGCCAGCATCCCAATCTGATCTGCCTTAGTCCTGTCGATATTTTCACTGCTGCGCCCCCGCCAGAAATTGCCGCCGCCTGTAACAACCCCTACCTGTACGCCGTCGTCCACAAGCTGCTTTACCTGCTTTGCTATCTTTAAACAGGTTGCCTCATCAAATCCTGTTTTATTCTCGCCTGCCAGGGCTTCACCGCTTAATTTCAGTAAAATCCTCTTATATTTTGCCGCCATACAACTACCATGCCTTTCTGTTTATACTCTGTTTTAAGTCAACATGGCAGCTTAATTTATATTAGTTTCTGCAAAAAAGTCTTCCAAGTTAACGCCTGCATAGTTCAATGAACAGTAACCATCTACTACGGCGCCATTGTTTACCTGGATGGATTTCGCTTTGATATTCCCCTGGACAATTGCGGTAGAATCCACAATAACATGGCCATTCACGTCAATATCACCCTTTACGGCGCCTGCAATATAAGCAGAAGTACCGTCTACATCGCCAATAACAATTGTACCAACACCAATCTTAACGGCGCCTTCACTGCTTAATCCGCCTTCTAGGCGTTTTGAGCTGACATAGATTTCAGAAGCAATTACATTACCAGTAACCGTACCAACAATAGCAACTTTCCCCTGGCATTCTACGTCCCCAGTAATAACACCCATAACCTCCAATGAGCCGTCAGAAGAAATACCGCCTTTAATCGTTGTCCCAGCAGTAATTGTAGTAATCGTCCCACCCTTACGTTCTTCATCCATAATTTGTTTTGCTTCTTTTAATATTGGATCATTTTCTGTATTTGTTTCAAAAGCAGGCATTGCTGTCGGAGCTTCTTCTTTTTCTGGCTTTGGTTCTTCTGCTGGCATTTGTACTGCTGGCTCTTCCTGTGCAACAGGCTCTGTTTCAACGGCAGGTTCTTCTGCCGGCGCCTCTGCGGCAGGCTCTTCCTGGACAGCGGCAGGTATTTCTTCCCCGCTTCTCCTGGACGCTTCCCGTTCCACATCTTTTAACATTTCATCCAGCAACGCATCTGTTTCTGCATCATCACCTTCATCCGCAAAAATCTGGCTTAGCAAATCCTTATCTACATTTGCATCATCAAAAGTACCCATTTTATTTCCTCCTCATTCTTATGCATGCGCACTTATTTCAAATTCCATATTTATATCATTACCATTAAATAGTAACTTTGTGTATTATATCACTAATATTTCCATTCGTCTACACTTGACAAAACATTTCCGCAATTGCCGGAAGCATATTACGGTGCCTTTTCCACTCATGCAAAAGCTGTTTTTCGCAAACCGGAGCCACTTTTACACAGGTTTCCAAAGTACACCAGTCAATCCCCCGCTCAGTCAGCCAGTCGCCTAAGTTCCCATTGCACTCCTGCCCTTCTTTACAAAGCTTATAACCAGTCAAAGCATGCACTGTCTGCACCAGGCGGCTGTCATTTTTATAATAAATAAGATGACCTGTTTCATGGTAATTCAAGACAGCCTGTGGTTCTATTTTTAAAATCAGCTTTACAAGCGCCCTTGTCTCCCTTTCTGAAAAAGGGGTCTTCCCTGCATATTCCGCGCTCCCCCTGTATTTTGCCGCTGACGCCCCAAACCCTGTGCTGTAATTCCGGTTCAAATCAACTCCCCTGGCATTTGCTTTCCAAAACTTTGCATCCTTCCCAGACAGTTCCTTTACCAGCCTCTGGAGACGTATGCTTCTTAGCCCTTCTGCCCCATATTGGCTGACTGCCACCCCATCTGGGTTTACCATCGGAAGAATCCAAAAACAGACCTCCCCAAACAGTACCTGATAGCTTTTTCCATGATAGCGCCCAATCCGGAAACGCCTGCAGCATCTCTTTACCATGCAGATTAGGAGTTCTGTGTTCAGCCATTCCCTCCCATGCATAGATGCTTGGATTACTACATTTTTAGAAGCAGCCGGATTTCCCAGGCGGATTCCATAAATCCTGTTCCCATCCGCCGTCTTTGCCAGCCAGAATACCTTTAACAGCCCTTGGTATTTCAGGGAAAGCTTCCGCAAATCCCGTTTCATATCCCTGTATGAATATATGCCGCTCATAACACCGCTTCCTTTCTCCGCTGCACAGTCTCCCTTGCTGAACACCACTTATCTGCCGCACATACAATCCATGCCTCTAAGCAGGATGGCGGCACGGCTGTCAATGGAAACATATGCTTTTTAATAATATCCTGTTCAATTTCCGACAAAGTAAAATCTTCCATGGCGTTTTTAAGCGCCGCGCCTGGATGGTAAAAACCATGCGGCCTTTTATGCTTATGTTCCCTGTCATGCCAGTCATATAAAAAATAATCATGTAAAAAGGCCCCTCTGATTAATGCATGATAATCTACCTGCAAATGAAAACTTTCTGCAATACGGCAGCTTTCATATGCAACATGTAACGAATGGCTGTATACGCTAGTTATCCCATGCTGATAATACTGCTTGCTTTCTTCCATACGGGACGCTGCACAGATTTCTTTAATCTCTTCCCAAAAAAACCGTTCTCTTTTTACTGATAATTGTTTCATATTTCTCCCCCTGTCTTCTGTAACAGGCCATATCTTCCAGAAAAAATCAATGCATCCTTGAAACCAGCCCTCCATAGCGGTTCTGGAAATAGAAATACGCCCTGTCAAAAATAACCCAAAAAATCTCTGCGCAGGCAATAACAGCAACCCAGAATAGAACCTGGTATTCCTGCAACAGGGAAAAAAGCTTCCCTTCAAAAAGAACCTCCAGCCCAAACAGTTTCTGCCCTAAGAAAACAGCAGCAAACAAAAGACCATGAAACAAAAGACCCTTTAAAACCCAAGCAAAGACTTTTTTCCCCTTTCCTTTCCCATTTTTTTCGATAAATTCTGCTAAAACCACATAGACGCCAAAAGCCAAGAAAGTCGCACAATATAGCTTCTGGGGCGCTAAAAAAAAGCTTAAAAGCGTTGTCCCCGCCAAAAATGCAGCCGCTGCAGCCACTGACAGGTTTCTTTGTACAATCCCTGTCAGATAAGAGGCCGCCGCCAGAAAAAATAATGTGCTTCCCTCAAAATAACCGCCAACTGTCACCAAAATCACCCCAATTGCCATCAGTATCCCAACAAATGCGATTTCTTTTGATTTTAGAAGCATGTGCACAAATCACCTCCCATGCATTCACATAATGTATCTGCACACCATAAATCGCAACAGAGGTTTCCAGTGCCACAGCCGCTCCCCCCATAAGGGTTCCTGCCATATCCATTTCCATACTGTTGATACTGCTGCCTGTTGTACTGCTGGTTACCCTGATACCCCTGCTGGTAACCTCCCTGCTGATAGCCGCCCTGTTGGTATGGGCTGCCCTGATACCCTTGCTGGTAACCCTGCCCATTCCCAGAACGCATATCCATAATCTGGCGGTACGCCTCCTGTACTTCCTTAAACTTTTCCTCTGCCAAATCAGACAACGGATTATTTGCATAAGTATCTGGATGATATTTCCTGCTCATCTCCCTGTATGCCCTTTTTACTTCATCATCGCTCGCACCTGGGTTAACTCCCAGTACCTGATATGGATCTGTCATTCTTTTTTACCCTCCTGTATTTCACCTTTCTTTTCTGCCTGTATCTGGTCATAACGGTTCCAGACTCCTGCATATAGTATATTTCCAAGAATATCTGCATATTCCAGGCAGGGAAGTTTTTGAAACGCATTCCCTGCCGCTGCAATCTCATTAAGTAGCAGTTCCTGAACCTTCTCTTCAAATCCTTCCTGCCCTGACGCCGCCAAAAAAGGATTAAAGCAGCCATTTTCCCTGTCCTGTGAAAGGTCATCATATGCATCCATTATATAAATAAATCTTCCAAGAAAATATCCAAACTCCCTCAAATATCCTGAAAAAGCATCCTGCCGATAGTCAAACAGGGACTCCATCAATTCCCCAAAACAGCCTGCCAGTTTTAGGATATCCGGTTCCTCCTGTTTTTCCATCTCTGACAGCTTATTAAGGGCAAGGGCAATTTCCTGTTCCTGTACATGATATTTCCTTTTTGCCTTCCCAGCTTTTTTGTGGTACAGCTTCATTCCAAGCCACGCCTTTTTAGATGAAGCATCTTCCCTATCATCTTTCCAATGATAATAGGATAAAAGGATATTCATGTCAGCAGCATATTCTGTGACTTCATTATAAAACCTCGGTTGCTTTTTTGCCGGATGTACCATACACCGTTCCAGTTTTCTCTGTGCTGGTATATCATATACCGAAGAAAGCAGGAGGATTAAAAACGTCATGTCATATGTCAACGTAAGGCAGCCCAATATGCCATACTGCTGTTTTAATTCACCACACAGCCCACAGTAAAACCCACGGTAAAGCTCATAATCTTTTACCTTTAGTTCTGGTTTCCGAATCCGCACATACCCAAACAATCTAATTTCTCCTTTTCCCTAAAGCATATTTGATAATTCATTCCAAAAACTTTCAAACACGATTTAGGAACTGCAATAGTTAACGTATTTAATTAATCTATTTAAAATCCCTTACAGCAGCAGCTATCTTTATCATATCATATTTTTGTGTTATGATACAAAGCATTAAGTGAAAAATATGTAAAAAAAACTAAACTGGCTTTTGCCAGATGGAACACTAGAACATGTTTGAAAGGAGAAAAAAATGCGCTTCGTAATACAAAGAGTAAATCATGCCAGCGTAACTGTCAACAAAAAAACCATCAGTTCAATAGAGAAAGGATATCTCGTACTTATTGGAATCAGCCAAGAAGACACTACAGAAATTGCTGATAAGATGATTAGCAAAATGCTGCACTTAAGGATCTTTGCTGATACAGACGGAAAAACCAACCTCTCTTTATTAGATGTAAACGGCAGCCTTCTTCTAGTCTCACAGTTTACGCTTTATGCCAACTGCCGCAAAGGAAACCGCCCCTCCTTTACAGATGCCGGCAAACCAGATATGGCAAAAGATCTGTATGGATACTTAATCCAAAAAGCAAAACAGGCCTGCCCTTCTGTCCAGTCCGGAGAATTTGGCGCTGACATGAAAGTCTTACTGGAAAATGACGGTCCCTTTACCGTCTTCCTTGATTCAGATGACATCTGCCCATGAGAAAAGGACACCTTATTAACTGGTGTCCTTATTTTACGATACAGGATTTATCCTGTATCCGTGGTTTAACGGGCCGCTTCCCCTCCCAAGATCCAGCAAATCTGCAAGCGCACCAGAAAGATACTCCTTTGCAGATTCTACTGCTTCCCCAAGGCTTCTGCCCTTTGCCAGGTTTGAGGCAATTGCACTCGAAAGCGTACAGCCTGTCCCATGCGTATTTGGGTTTTCAATGCGTTCTGCATAAAACCAAGCTGTCTTCCCAGCCTGCCATAAAAAATCATTGGCATCATTCAGGGAGTGTCCGCCTTTTAACAAAACATTGCAACAATAATTTTCCCCAATCTTTTCTGCCGCATATTCCATATCTTTTTCTGACTTAATTTCGATTCCCGACAAAATTTCTGCTTCAGGGATATTTGGCGTAACAATATCCGCTAAGGGAAGCAACCTTTCTTTTAAAGCTTCCACAGCATCCTCCTGTAAAAGCTTTGAACCGCTTGTCGATACCATAACCGGGTCTAGCACAATATTTCCTGCCCTATGCTTTTCAAGACTCCCGGCAATCACTTCAATCAGGGAAGCCCCCGAAACCATGCCTATTTTCACAGCATCAGGAAAAATATCAGAAAACACACAATCCAACTGCTTTTCCAAAAATTCAGGGGAGACTTCCAGAATTGCCTCTACCCCCATCGTATTCTGGGCTGTTAATGCTGTTATTGCACTCATTCCATAAACCCCGTTTGCCAACATAGTTTTTAAGTCAGCCTGGATTCCGGCGCCACCACTACTGTCACTCCCTGCTATTGCAAGTACTGATTTTAACCTCTTATCTCCCATCCACAATCCCCTCTGCTTGATTTCTAAGTTCTGCCGCTGCCGCCGTTATATCATCCTGCGCAAAAATCCCGCTAATTACGGCTACCCCTTCTATTCCGGTATTGTTTAACTGCATAATATTCTGTGAAGTAATCCCTCCGATTGCCACCACCGGAATCGTTATGGCAGCACAGATTTCCCTTAACTGTTCATGGGTAATCCCAATCGCATTTTTCTTGGTAGGCGATGGGAATACAGCGCCTACCCCAAGGTAATCCGCCCCACATTCCTGCGCCCGGATTGCCTGTTCCACTGTTTTTGCCGTCACCCCCATTATTTTATCTGCCCCCAGTTTTTCCCTGACGTGCTTTGCCTCCATATCCTCCTGCCCTACATGGACGCCGTCCGCATCAGTGGCCAGCGCAATTTCAACGCTGTCGTTAATTACAAACGGGACATGATATTTCCTACAAAGCGCCTTAATCTGCCGCGCCTCTGATAAAAAAGCCCTTTTATCCAATTCCTTTTCACGGAGCTGGACAAAAGTCACTCCACCTTTAATCGCTTTCTCCACCTGCTCATACAAAGTCTCCCCTTTAAGCCATCCTCTGTCCGTTACCGCATATAAACGCATTGATTTTCTATCAATTCTCATATTCCTCACCTATCCGGATGATGCTTCAGCGACTCCGCATGCCAGAATTACGGAGCCCTTCCTCATATTCCTGCCATGGCATTGGCCGTGCATAGTAAAACCCCTGTACATAATCGCAGCCGATGCTTTCCAAAAAGTCTTTTTGCTCCTTTGTCTCCACACCCTCCACAATAACTGCTAATTCCAATAATGTTGCCATCTGGATTACCGAAGCCAAAATCCTTTCACTTCTCCCGTCCTTATCTCCAGTACCCAGAAATTTCATATCTACTTTTAAAATATCAACCGGTATATCTTTTAACGTGTTTAAAGAAGAATACCCACTCCCAAAATCGTCCATTAAAACAGTAAATCCACTTTCACGGAGTTCCTTTACCTTTGTAATCATCATATCCGGGTCGTCCATAAATGCGCTTTCTGTCAGTTCCAACTGAAGAAGCCTTGACGGAAGGCTGTACTTCTGGATCAGGTCTTTCAAGTTTTCAATCAGGTTTGGGTTATACATATTTGCTCTGGAAACATTGACTGATACCGGCGCTGGGTCAAGCCCTTCTTCAATCCATTTGTGCAGCAGCCTGCAAGTATGCTCCCACATATAAAAATCAAGCCTTCCAATAAAACCATTGCTTTCAAATACCGGGATAAATTTTCCTGGGGAAACCATCCCCTTATCAGGATGCTTCCAACGTACCAAAGCTTCTGCACCATAGTGTTTTTCTGTACGGAGGTTCGTCTTTGGCTGGAGATAAACGACAAACTGCTCCTCATCAAGGGCTTTTTGCGCCTCATTCATCAATTCCTGTTCCACGCGGAGTTTGTTCGTCATATGCTCATCATAGTATCCGACATCTGCCATAAATTTATGCTTGCAGGACTCCGCAGCCATAGATGCCCTGTCATACATTTCTTCAACCGGTATCTGGCTGTCGCCAATTACATATACCCCAATAGATGGCTCCATATAATATGTATCATTATATTTCTGCAAATCAACCAGAAGATTTTCCCGCATTACAGCAATTTTTTCCTCCTGGTATGGGCAGCAAATCCCAAAAATATCAGCTTCAATCCTTCCGAAAACAGCTTCTTGGAATACTTCTGCATTATCTTTGATTTTCTTTGCAAAGTAAACTAAAAGCTTGTCGCCCTCATTTTCTCCAAAAAAGGAATTGTATAAATGAAAGCGGTCAAGGTCAATACGGATAAAAGCATACTGCTTTTCTGGGTTTGCCTCAATCATGCGCCTGGCCTGTTCAAAGAGCTTTATCCTGCTGTATAGGCTTGTAAGTTGGTCATGTTCTACCAGATAACGCTCCTGCTTTTGATAGTCAAAACGGCTTCTTCCAATAATATTTTTCAGCCTGAGCTTTAAAGTGTCCCTGTTAATCGGCTTGGCAACAAAATCCCATGCCCCTGCCTCAAGGCATTTTCTTTCACTTTCAATATCCGTTTCCCCTGTTGTCACTAAGACAGGTATATTCCTGCGCCGCCCATCCCTGGAAATGTGGCGCATTACCTCATACCCATCCATCTCAGGCATCATCAAATCCAGGATTACCGCTGCTATCTGCCCTTCATGCTCCGCCAGGATATCAAGCGCCTGCTTTCCATTTTCTGCCTCTAGGACAACATAATCTTCATGTAGGATTTCTTTAATAATCATTCGGTAGACTTCCTGATCATCCACTACCAAAACCATGCTCTGCTGATTTTCTGTTTCCCCAACTGTCTGTGAAATCATTTCAATAACAAGCTTCCTTGTCTCCCCGCTTCCATCTGTCAAATCAATTGGCTCTGAAAGCATATGGTAAGAACAGCCATCTACCTTTTCATTTTTAGAAGCAGAACAGCCCAGGTTTAGCGAACACAAACTGGTACAATTACTGCATTTTGTATTATGCTTCCAAAAATCATAACAGTTCCCGCCTACTTCCACAAGGCTGCCATCTTCCGATAAAGATACCTCACATGTTTTCATTGGGTCAACTAACCGAACCATGTCAAAAATCTTGTCTGCTGTAGCCAGCATCTGACGCAATTCACTCCACTTCATCCCCATGCCTGCATCCATTTTTCATCCCTCCATCGTACTGCACTGCTTAACAGCCTTCTCCCATTGTACCCATTATACCTCTCAAACAAGAAAAAAACCAGCCTAAATTTCACAAAAATTACCAAAGCTGCGAAAATGGTATTATTCACTTTGTATCCATCACAAAAAAAGGGCACCGCCTGCGCTGGTGCCCTAGCAAAAAGCTTCGCTTTTTGTTGGTGTACCACAACAATTACAGCAATTTCCCATCACAAAAAAGGGCACCGCCTGCGCTGGTGCCCTAAAACTACTATTCGATTAAAGTGAAATCCCATCAATTACCTCTTTCAGCAAATCAGCTGATTCCTGCAGGCTCTTTAATTCCTGTTCGCTCAAAGCAATTGGGACCTGCATCTCAACTCCATCTTTCCCTACTATCGAAGGCATACTAAGCACGACATCCCTTATGCCATATGCCCCTTCCATCAGCGTTGAGATTGGGAGAATTGATTTTTCATCCCGTAAGATTACTTCACAGATCCTCTTTACTGCCATTGCAATTCCATAATACGTTGCCTGCTTCTTATCTATAATAACATATGCGCTGTTTTTAACTTTTTCTGCAAATTCCTTTGTTGCTTTATCATGGTGGTAAAAGCCGCGCAGCTCACAAAATTCATGCACTGGGATACCTGAAACATTCGCGCTGCTAAAGGCTGCAATTTCACTGTCGCCATGTTCACCAATAATAAATGCATGAACGCTTCGGCTATCCACACCAAGATGTTCCCCTAGCAAATGCTTCAGCCTTGAAGTATCTAGAACTGTCCCAGAGCCAATTACCCGGCTCTTCGGAAATCCGCTGATTTTTAAAGCGGCATAAGTAAGGATATCCACAGGGTTTGAAACAACCAATAAGATTCCCATGCAGTGCCTATTTGATATTTCAGGGATAATTGTCTTAAAAATTTCCACATTCTTTTTCACAAGGTCCAGCCTTGTCTCCCCTGGCTTTTGGTTCGCGCCTGCTGTAATCACGATAATTGCGGCGTCCACAATATCATCATAATCTCCTGCATATATTTTCATTGGCCGCGTAAGCGGAACGCCATGTGCAATATCAAGCGCCTCTCCTTCTGCCCTGTCCTTATTTACATCCAAAAGCACCATCTCAGAAAAAAGCCCGCTCTGCATCAGGCAAAATGCTGAAGAAGAACCGACAAAACCACATCCAATCACCGCTACTTTACGCAAATTCACTTTCTGGTCCATAACTGCCTCCTGTTTGCTATATTTTCCATTCCATACATGGCACGGTTGGACATATCGCCCCATCTTGCGATATTTAACTGCCAAAGTAATAGAAACCTGCAATCCACATTTTTATACAAAACTTCCAAACGCGCCATAAAGATTTTATAATATTAGCATGTACCAAAAATTATGTTTTATTACATAAAAAAGCAAAATTAAATTTTAAATGCTGTATGGCTTATCCCTTTTTCGCTTGTATAAAATCCCGTACCTCTTTTTCCTCTGGCATTACTTTTAAAGCTCCCTTCTTCGTCGTAATTAAGGAAGCGGCAGCATTCGCAAATTCCAGCATTTCATACAGGTTTTGTTCACTTAATCCCTCCAGGCCATGTTCTAATATCCCGTTTAATACACAAGCCATAAATGTATCTCCTGCCCCTGTCGTTTCAATTGTATTTTGGTTTACAAAAGGCCCGCATTCTATACGTCTGCCCTGATAATAAGCCCTGCTCCCATTTTTTCCCATAGTTGCAAAAATAAGCAGCGTGCCAAATTCTTCCTGAATCTTTGCAACCCCTTCATCAATATCTGATGTTCCAGTAAAAAATAAAATTTCATCATCTGAAATTTTTAAAATATCACACTGGCTGATTCCATAGGAAATTTTCTCCTTTGCCATTTCCAGGCTCTTCCAGAGCGGAGGGCGCAAGTTCGGGTCAAAAGAAACGAAAGCCCCTGCCCCTTTTGCTTCCTCAACTGCCATTTTGGTAGCGGCCTCAACGCCTTCATCTGTCATAGAAAGGCTTCCAAAATGGAAAATACGGGTATCCTTTAAAAAGCTTATCACGACCTCCTCTTTTTTCAGCATCATATCTGCCCCAGGGCTGCGGTAAAAAGAAAAGTTCCTGTCACCATCTGGCGCAGTATGTACAAAGGCCAGTGTTGTTGGGACTTTATCATCCATGACAAGCCCGCTGACGTCAATCCCCTGTTCTTGTACCGTCTTCTTTAACATTCCGCCAAAAGAATCTTTCCCAACTTTCCCCAAAAATGCCGTCTGCCTCCCTAGCCTTTGCAACATCGCTAAAACATTGCATGGCGCGCCACCTGGATTTGCCTCAAACAGTGGATTTCCCTGCACACTGTTTCCATTCATCGTAAAATCTACTAACAATTCACCCAAAGCTACCACATCAAATCTTTTCATAATTTGCACCAAACCTCCATTCTTATTTGTCCAACTCAACCTTATACATAATTTTACTGATAATTTATTTAAAATCAAGCTAAAATCAAAGATTTTTCAGATTTTCAGGCATCGTTTCTTACGATTCACAGAACCGTGATTTACATCTGCTCCATTAGATACAGATAGACATCTTCTAGGTTTGGATGTGCTTCCTTCACCTCCCCACGGGGCGGATAACCATCTGATACAATATGCAATGCAGTCTTTCCTGGCGTCAGCATAACATTAGTAATCCTGACATCTGAATTTTCAAAATACTGCTGTTCTTCTGGTGTTACCAGCACCTCAAAAACCCTGCCCTCCATATCTTCTAACAGTTTTTGAGGCGTCCCCTGCGCCACCACTTCACCAGATTTCATAAAAAGCAGTTCTTTTGAAATATATTCTACATCAGAAACCACATGCGTTGCCAATATCACGATTTTATCCTTGGATATTTCACTAATAAAATTCCTAATCCGAATTCGTTCTTTTGGGTCAAGTCCAGCTGTTGGCTCATCCATCACTAATATCCCAGGGTTATTCAGCAATGCCTGCGCAATCAAAATACGCTGTTTCATCCCACCAGAATAATGCTTTAACTTCTTATGCCTGTCCTGCAACAGGTTTACTACATCTAAAAGTTCCTCGACTGCATCTTTTGCATCTTTTTTCTTCAGCCCTTTTAAAGCTGCCATGTACCAGAGGAACTTTTCTCCTGTAAAGTCCTCATAAACCCCCTGCTGCTGTGGCATATACCCCAGCAGCCCACGGTAATCTGCACCAAGCTTCTTAATCTCTGTCCCATCCAATAGGATTTTTCCACTGTCTGGCTCTAGATTTTCTGTAATCATATTCATCAGCGTACTTTTTCCAGCTCCATTTGGCCCAAGCAGCCCATACACCCCAGGCGTAAAGCAGACGCTAAAATCTTTTACTGCATATGTTTTTCCTTTATTATAACTCTTTTTAACCCCTTCCAACACAAGTTCCATTTTCAAACCACCCTTCTGTTTAAATTTCCAGACACACTCCAAAGTTACTATTCACAGCCAACCGCAGCCAAATTTAAGGAAATAAAAAATATCTTCCCCTGTGAAGCGCTTTCATTATGTGCGGCATGAGAAAGCAGGATTCCTAATTTTCTGTAAAAAGCGAAAGCTCCTGAAATTTGCAAACTGACAAAAATTTAGAGAGACATTCCTTCCTGCAGGACAATTTAGCCCTTA
>CAJUJR010000040.1 GCA_910586605.1 uncultured Lachnospiraceae bacterium
TTCTACATATTGCACGAAAAAGGCTTTTATCATTATTCGAACTGTGAATAGTAACAGAGCGTGCGGCTCTGCCTGAAAGGTATTTCTTGTCTCTCATTAATAGGAGATTTCTGGCGGGGTAATCGGAACTGTTTTTTAAATTTCTGTAGACGAATTTTCAATCATTCTGTCAAAATCTGATTCAATGGGCTGGAGTTTATTATAGATGTCGTATTCTCCATATGCCTTTTCTAATGCCTGCTGATGGGAAATCTTCCCATTGTCCTTTAAAATATCATACTTTCTGAATTCGAGAAATGCATTGATACTGTCAGAGAACTCCTGCATGGTAAAAGCGTTTTCACGTTCAACCAAATCCTCTATGTAATCAAAATAGCCTGATACAGCCCGCTCAAGCTGTCGTATCTGTTTTTCATCCAGATAATTCTTTGCAATGGGAGTATCGGATTTTAGGATACGTCCATCCGGTGCGTATTTCCAAGTGGTTAATCCCATATGTTCTTTCGTATGGTCGGTAGATTCGTATATGATTTCTGCCGCAGTCTTGCCAGTAATGGCATAGTGAAACTTGTTTTGTACAGTGGCATAAAACCGATGGGTAACTTCAGAATTTTTGTTGTAATCAATGCTGCACTCCGCAAAAATATCTGTAATCTGTTGCCAGATTCTGCGTTCGCTGGCACGGATGGAACGAATTCGTTCCAATAATTCTCTAAAGTAATCCTTGCCAAAAGCAGTTTTTGCCAGTTTCAAACGTTCATCATCCATTGCAAATCCCTTTATCATGTATTCTTTCAGGATGTTTGTTGCCCAGATGCGGAATTGTGTTGCTTTTATTGAATTTACCCGGTAGCCGACAGAAATAATGGCATCCAGATTGTAATAATTTGTATCTTTGGTTTGTGTTTTTCCCTCTACGGCACCATGCTGAGTGGTTGTTGCAATTTTTGCAACAACCACTTCTTCCTTTAATTCACCTGTTTCAAAAATCTTAGCGAGATGTCTGCTGATGCCGGATTTATCAATGCCAAATAATTCAGCCATTGCTTTCTGCGAAATCCAGATGCTTTCATCTTTAATTAACGCACTTACTGTTACAGAATCATCTTCCGTACGGTAAAGTACCATTTCCATTTGTTTTGTGATATCCATATTCATGCAATATGTTCCTTTCTATCTTTTATATAACCGTTTTTATCTGCGAAAAACCGAAAGCTTTTAAAGCGGGGTACAATTTGTACCCCACTTGACCGAAAGTGCTTTGCAGATAGCAGTCTTTCATAGTTTGTCGGTCTTCCTCTAGTTGAACTTGTAAGAATTACTTACAAGTTCAAAATACAATTTAATGTCTTGTCAGCATAAATGTTGCAAACTATAATTTTTTGTTTGGCAGTCAACGATACCTTTCGATTCTATCATTCTCCATCCGGCAAATTCTCCTTCCTGCTCTTTTCTCTGCTCTTATACACGTTATACTGGTTCTTACACTGTCCGCTGCAAAATACCGTATTCGGTCTGGACGCAAGGAACACCTTGCCGCAATGCTTGCAGACTTTCAAAGAAGATTTTTCATCCGTCAACATAAAACTAAACATCATCTGTATTGCCAGCAGGAGCGAATGAAAATCCCATACAATGGTAGGCTTTTCAAGGTACTATATCAACCTTTCGGCTGTTTCACTGTCTTTATCGTGAGTAATCTTATCAGTAAGAGTATTTTCCATATCCTTCCAATATGTTTTCATTATCTGCTCATCATCAAATAAACTCATCATAATCGTCACTACCTCCACTTCTCTGCTCATCAGATATTCTTTTAAGATGTTCCTATCCTTGCAAATACGGATTGTTTCTCTAACTGTCTGCTCTGTCATTCCATACAGCTTTCTCTGTTCATCAAAAACTTTACAGAAAATGATGTATTGATTGATAATGTCCTCTGTATCGCTCTAATAGATGACCTTTGCTCTTACCTCAATATTACTAAGACGGTTAAATATCGAACGAATTTTACGCAGAATAAATTTCTATCTGCAAGGCGGAAGATTGAGCTGTAGCGAGTGCTACAGCGATTGATGGTGCTAGATGTCCGGTGGACATCTGTTAAGCACGGACCGTAGCAGAGCGTAGACCAACGCAGCAGATAAAAATTTAGGGAAGTAAAATGTCGGTATTTAACCACCTTAGTAATATAACATCTCACAGGAATAACGAAAACCTGAATCAGTGAAACCAACTTGGTTCAATTTTCTTTTTATAACCCCATCAATCGTATTGGTTAAAATAATCAAGCCAATGAGTTTACGGATTCAGGTTTTGTGTAAAGTAAAAATCGGTTACTAATCCGTGATGTTTTTTACTAAAAAAATACTGAATATATTCCCTTTCCCCTGATATTCCCCAACCTTTATATATCCTCCCTGGCCTGCTGCGACCTGCCACGATAAATATAGCCCAAGCCCTACCCCTTCTTTAACGCATGCAGCATTTTTTCCTCTGTAATACCGGTTAAATATAGCAGGATATTCTTCTTTAGGGATTAGCGTCCCATAATTTATAACATCTATCCTTACAAAAAGTTCATAAGATGTTATTTGAACTAAAATACTGCTGCCCTCTTGCCCATATTTCACTGCATTATCCAATAAGTTAAAGACAGCTTCTTCCGTCCATTTGCTGTCATAAAATGCCTCTGCATCCTGTTCTCCAGAAAAAACAATTTCATCCCCACGCGCCTCAGCCTTAACGGAGATTTCATCAATCGCTGAAAGAACCATTGGCAAAACAGGCTGGTGCTTTGGTTCAAGCTTCCTTATATCATCTTCTAACTGTGCCATTTTGTTGAACCCATCCCCAAACCACCCAAGTTTTTCAATTTGATGGTTTATTATTTTATAAACCTTCTCCCTTTCCTCCTTTACAAGCCCTTCCTGCATTAAAAAACCAGAATAAATCTGTATATTCGTCAGAGGCGTATTAATCTGATGGACCAAATCTGCTACAAGGCTGCCCATTTCCTTCCACAATTTCATTTCCCTTTCCTGGGAACTATTAAGAATCTGATAAAGCTTTATCAGCTGATGCTGGAACTTCCCTGGCAAAGAATCCTCCATCTCTGAAAACTGCCTTACCGGGCATCCGTCTATCATACTCTGGATACAGTAATCTACCTGTTTCATAACATTTGATACTTTCCTTGAAACTGCCAGATAAGCAGCAGAAAAAATAACAAGATTCCATAATCCGTATAGAAACAGGAGGATAATGGCTGCTGTCCCCACCTTCAAAGCCAGAACGCCAAAGACTGCCAAAGACAGCAGCCACACTACCAATGCTGTTATCACAATTACCTTTATCTGTACCCTGTCATTCCTCATCTCTGTCACTCCATTTATAGCCAATCCCAAAAACATTCCTGATCCATTTTGGATGTTTCTTGTCTTCCTCAATCTTTGCACGCAGCCTGGTAACTGTGACGCTTAACGTATTTTTATCTACAAAATTGCCATCAACATCCCATATCTTCCCAAGTAGGATTTCTGTAGTAAGCACCTGGTTCCTATTTCGCAAGAAAACCTCTAAAAGCCTGGTTTCTGTTTTACTTAAAGGCACAAAGCCCCCCTCGTTTACCAGCTTTTTTTCCCGGAAATCATATACAAACCCCTTTGCGCAATATTTCAAATCCGATTCCCGGTTCCCACGGCTAAGCACCGCTTTTAACCTTCTTAATAACAAAGGGACAGAAAATGGTTTTGTTATATAATCATCTGCCCCCGCATCAAACCCCGCAATCATATCCCGTTCCGTATTATGGGCTGTCAAAAAAAGGCATGGCACACCAGAAACCTTCCTCAACTTTTCCAGATAATCCCTGCTGCTGCCATCTGGCAAGGTAATATCCAAAAGCACTGCATCTACTGATGAAACAGGGATAGCTTCTAACTCCCATAAACTCCCTGCCGTCTCTACCTCATACCCTTCATTTTCCAGGGCATACACTACGCCGTTCCGCAAATCCCTGTCATCTTCCACAACCAAAATACGGGCCATCCCTCTGCCTCCTTTTTTCAATTACATCTACTCTGCTTCCCGCAGCCGCTCCACAACTGCTTTTTTATTCATACTTCTAACCAAGACATAACTGATAATGCAATTAAGTAGTAAACCAGCTCCAAAGACCAACAGGCAAGATACTATATACATAGATGAAACAAATTTTACAAAAAAAAGTGATGCCAGAAGTTGGGCTGCCGGAACAGTAAAAAAACAGGCAAGAACAAAACCTGGCACAATCATTTTCATGCCATCCAGGCATATGTTTGCTGCCATCTGACGTTTCGTCATCCCAATTGACTGCATTGCTGCATATTCAAGCTTCCTTGATATAACATCCGTTACAATCGTGTTTACAATATTTACCAGCCAATCACAGCAACAACCAGCCCAAAGATAATCCCAATATACATCTCCTGGAATCTTTTATTTTCTTGCTCCTTCCTTGTTTTATATTTAGAGCCCACCTTCACCTGGAAATTAAAACTATCCTTAACCATCTGCTCCAAGGTTTCCTGTTCTGCTTCCAAGTCTTCCCCTAAAGTATTGATATGAAGGGCACTAATCATTTTTCTGGCATCCTCCCCATAAATCTCCTGAAACATGGTATCTGAAATGACAAACTGCATCCCCTTTTCTATACTTCCTGCATAATTATCATCCTTCACGCTCACAACTGCCATTACAGTAAATTCCCTTGTTTGGTACTCCTGGCTGCCAGGAACCCAAAAGGACAGCTTCACTTTATCACCCGACGCAAATAAATCAGTTTCTGCTTTTCCATCCAAGATATCCATATTCTCCATCTCCATATCCATGGCATCCGGTTCCATCCCAATAATGCCTGTCTCCGCTTTCCCTTTCTCTACCAGCCAATCCCAACCTTCCTCTCCAAAGCCCAATTTCTGGTATTCCTTTTCCATTACCTCCTTATAATGCCCCTCCATTTTTACCTCTCCCATAGATTCTTCATATATGCCGTCCTGCCCTATCCTGTCACATCTTTCACCTCTGGCACGGTAAAACAGATAACTGTCCTTTACAAAACCAAGCTTGCGCATATCTTGTATAAACTCCTCTGCCATAGGTTCATATGGCTCAAACATAAGCTGCTTAGCATGCCATTGCTCCACAACAAAATCTGATTCATTCATCCGCCCGACCATCCACTCAATATCATATCCGGCAAATACAGTAAATACTGCACAAAACAAAATACTGCCTAAAGCAAAAGAAACTACCGCAAATATTTTCTTTTTCCTCCCTGAATTGCGGAATTTTGAAGCTGCAACAGGAGATATCTTCCTCGCCAAGAATAGTGCCATTTGGCTGCTTACCCATACCGTCCCTGCTGAAAACACTGCCGCAAAAAGAAAAGCAAAAAGAAGAGAACTATTTATATCATAATATTTTGCATAAGATAAACTCATTGTCTGGAAATAGTGTATGATAAAGAAATTTAAACATGCCCCAAGGATAATCCCAATCGCAATCCCAACAGCTCCCAAGCGCCGTACCTGCCACCAAAACATAACACCAATCTGCTTTCTGGTCATTCCAATAACTTTCATGTTTCCTATAAAACGGATGTCATTTACAACGGATATGCTAAAAATATTATAAATTAAGAAAAAACCACAGACTATAACAATTGCTAAAAGAGCCGCCATGCTTTTAAGCTCTTCCTCCATCTCCGCCTCTATGCTTACCAGGATGCCATTCCCCCCTGCTGCTTTATTTAAAACAGAAAGCTTATCTGATATCTCATCTGATTTTGAAAAAGCATTCACATCTGCAAACTTCACATAAATCACACTGGAAATATCATTTAACCCCGGATTATAGATATCAGGAAATTCTTCTACAGTATAGAGCTCTTCATAATCCCCCAGCCTTTCAAACGGGCTGTCATAAAACCCACAGATTGTCATTTCTAATGGCTTCTGTTCCATCTTCCCATCTTTTAAAACTACCAGCCCTAAAGTGATTTTCTGGCCTGGAGCCATCTCTCTCCCTATCTTTTCTGCAAGTGTATCAGACATTAACACTTCCTGCCCATTTTCAGGATATTCCCCAGAAAGCAATTTAACATAATGATGCTTGTAATATCCATTATCTACTGCAACAAATTTTACCGTATTGCCTGCAAATTCCCTGTTCTTTGGCGTTCCCTGCATACATGGCCTGGCAATGTCTGCCCATTCCACGCCTGGCTGCTCCCTTACTTTTTCCAAGGTCTGCAAATCCCCATAAATCCCTGCACCATCCGTCCCAGGCCCCGGCTTTATCCCAGATTCTGCCATAACCGCATCCACTGTACTGACACCTGCACCACAGATTACAGTAATCAATACAGTCGTTAACACAATTGCCAGACATGCCATACAATTACGGAGGCGGTGCACTTTCATCGTTTCCCTTGCAATCTCAACCGGCAAGGCTTTATTTGTATTTTCAAACATTCGCCTCACCTCCAGCAATCTTCCCATCCTCTATATGGATAATGCGGTCTGCAAGCTGTGCAATCTCCTCATTATGGGTAATCATAATAACTGTCTGTGCAAGTTCCTGGCTTGTTGTCTTTAAAAGCCCCATAACCTCCTGGCTCGTCCTGGAATCCAGATTCCCAGTTGGCTCATCCGCCAAAACCAGCGCTGGTTTCGCGGCCAGGGCTCGTGCAATGGCAACCCTCTGCTGCTGCCCTCCAGATAACTGGTTTGGATAAGCTTTTAATTTGTTCCCAATGCCAAGCACAGAGGTAATCCTCTTAATATACTTGCCATCTGGCTTATTCCCATCTAGCCGGACTGGCATGATAATATTTTTGTAAGAATTTAGGACAGTTACCAAATTGTAATTCTGGAATACAAACCCAATTTTCCTTCTTCGGAAAACAGTTCATTCATCCTGGCTAAAACGAGAAATTTCCTGCCCTTCAATCCAAATTTCCCCTTGATCCAGAAAATCCAGCCCGCCAATCAAATTCAGCAATGTTGTCTTACCAGATCCGCTTGTCCCGACTACCGCTATAAATTCCCCTTTCCCAACAGAAAAGCTAATCCCATCCACCGCCCTGACAAGATTTTCCCCACTGCCATAATGCTTAAATACATCCTTCACTTCAAGTATCCTCATAACATCACCACTCCTTTTTTCCATACAGCGCCTATGTTTTTTGATACTCATAGGAACTGTAAATCAACAACCCCGTTGCAAACCAGCTTTTGTTTGGCACGTTGCCTTCGCGGGAATAAATTATTTACAGTTCCTTATTTAAGCAGGAAATTCTTACAAAATTCTTACAATATTACTTACAAAATCAAACCTCAAAATGCTGGTAATCCTTACTGTATTTCCAATCGCCTCCCCAGCTAAAACCATACTTCTTAAATATTTTGGTAATCTGGCTGTTTTTCTGGATCATATAACTGGCATACTTCCCCTTACACTTTTTTATATTCCGCACACGGTAAGCCTTGCCATTTTCAGGCGTCAGTATCCCTTTTGAGTTAATATATGGGTTAATCCGCGGATTAATATCAATCGCTAACCCTAAAGCATGTTTTGAAAGGCGGTTTGTCCCTGCCACTGTCCTGAAATTAAAAGAAGAGGTATTATTTGCCTCCATTGATTTCTCATCGTCCGCATTATATTCATCTATCAGGCAGATGCGCTGAATTGGATATTTTATCTGAAACAATTCATAAAAAATCCGGGCTATCTTTTTTGCAATCTTTTTATTCACAATCAGCTCCCCATTTTTTACTTCACCACTAAAATTATAATATTTCACCCTGACATAACGTAAATCATCATATGTTATATACGAATTTTTATGGAAGGATACCCCTTTTATTTTTTTCTTTATCTGCCCTGGCAATTTCTGATATGTAAATCCATCCCTATAAACCTTTGCCTGTACAGCATTATCCATGTGTAAAAGCGAAACAAGCATCCCTAACATACAAAGCACTCCTGTCAATTTTTTTCCTATTTTCATATCCTGCCATCCTCCTGTAAAAAAGGGCACCGCCAGCGCTGGTGCCCTAGCAAGAATTGCTTCGCAATTCTTGTCGATAACCACTACGATTACAGCAATTTCCTATGAAGAGTTCCTAACGTAAAAGAGGAACTGCAAAACAGTTCCTCTTTTGGAGAAGGTATTTTTGTTACTTATGGGGTGTAGCAAAAACTATATAATGTATTGGGGTTTACGATGATTAGTATACCAGCAGGCACAGATAAAGTGTGCACAAATTACGAATTATTTTCTTTTTTCTTTTGTGCATCTTTACAAACAAATAAAAAAAGCCGGGAAATACAGTTTAAAAACTGCCAAAAATCCAACGGCTTTTTCACTTTTCTTATAAAACAGGCTCTTCTTGAGGGAAAAGCGCCTCAAATTCCTGACGGTCAATACGTTCTTTTTCCATTAATAAGTTTGCACAGGCATGGAGCACATCCATATTGTCTTCCAAAATCTTTTTCGCCTCCGCATATGCCTTATCAATAATCTTTTTCACTTCGCTGTCAATTGTTTTAGCAACTTCCTCACTATAACCACGGCTTGTATGCCCAAAATCCCTTCCAATGAAAACTTCATCCTCATCAGCGTAATTAATCATGCCAATGCTTTCAGAAAAACCATACTTCATTACCATGTCTTTTGCTGTTGAAGTCGCCTGCTTAATATCCTGCGAAGCCCCTGTCGTCACATCATCAAAAATCAATGATTCAGCAATTCTTCCTCCAAGGCTTGCAACAATATCCTGCATCATTTTCCCCCTTGTCAGGAACATTTCATCACGCTCTGGCAGGGGCATTGTATAACCAGCGGCCCCGCTTCCGGTCGGAATAACGGATACCATATGGACAGGCCCGACATCCGGAAGAATATGAAACAGGATTGCATGGCCAGCTTCATGGTACGCTGTAATCTTCTTATCTTTTTCAGAAATGATTTTGCTCTTCTTTTCCTTCCCAATCCCAACCTTGATAAAGGATTTACTGATATCCTCTTGCTCAATAAAGGAACGGTTTTCCCTTGCGCAGGCAATTGCCGCCTCGTTTAAAAGGTTTTCTAAATCTGCACCGGTAAAGCCAACGGTTGTCTGCGCAATCCTCCTTAAATCAACATCATCACCAAGCGGCTTCCCCTTTGCATGGACATTAAGAATCTCCTCACGCCCCCTTACATCCGGGCGGCCTACTGTCACACGGCGGTCAAAACGCCCTGGGCGCAGGATTGCAGGGTCCAGGATGTCTACACGGTTTGTAGCAGCCATTACAATAATTCCCTCATTTATCCCAAAACCGTCCATTTCCACTAACATCTGGTTTAATGTCTGCTCACGCTCATCATGTCCGCCGCCAAGGCCAGAACCTCTTTTCCGCGCTACAGCATCTATTTCATCAATAAACACAATACATGGCGCATTTTTCTTTGCTTCTGCAAACATATCCCGCACACGCGAAGCGCCGACACCGACAAACATTTCCACAAAGTCTGAACCTGACAGGCTGAAAAACGGAACGCCCGCCTCCCCTGCAACAGCCTTTGCAAGCAATGTCTTACCAGTTCCCGGAGGCCCGACTAACAAAATACCCTTCGGGATTCTTGCGCCCACCCCTGTGTATTTCCCAGGGTTTGCAAGAAAATCTACAATTTCCTCCAGCTCTTCTTTTTCCTCTTTTAGGCCTGCAACATCACGGAAACGCTTTGCATGTTCATCTGGGTCAATCCGCTGTGCACGGCTCTTCCCAAAATTCATCATCTTAGCATTGCTTCCGCCTGCCCCTGCAGACTGCGCAGACAGAAATGAGAACAGGAAAAAAATGGCAATAATCCCCAGACCATATGGCAGGAGTGTTGTAATTACCCAGGAAGGCTTCTGGATATTATTCACCTTACATCTTTTGGCCAGAGCCGGATCACTTAATACAAGTTCCTCTATTTCCTTTACATCAGATACATAAAAATTAACCGAAGAACCATCTGACTTCAAAATATGGATTTCACCAGTCGGCACCTCTTCATTTGGCAGGATTTCTACGGAATCAACATTTCCCGCCGTCCAATCCTCACGGAATGAGGCGATATTATAATTACTGTTGGAAGACTGGTTAAAAACTCCTGATACATAAACTGCCACAAAAATAATGGCAAGAATCAGGATATAAAAACCAATTCCCCCTGTTTTCATCTGTTTTTTCATGAAAAATCTCCTTTTCAATTATTCTTCAGGAACTCCAGGAAAAGAAGCCAGGCCTCCCCAAATGCCTGGGCGGTTCTCCTATTCCTCAAATTCCAGAACCCCAATATAAGGCAGATTACGGTACTTCTGCGCATAATCTAACCCATACCCCACAATAAACTGATCCGGAACTTCATAACCAATATATTCCGTTTCAATCTCAGCTTCACGGCGCGACGGCTTATCCAGAAGCGCACAGATTTCCAAACTTGCCGGATTCCTTGCCAGAAGCATTTTTTTTACCATGCTGAGCGTTTTCCCTGTATCTACGATATCCTCCACAATCAGGCAATGGCGTCCCTCAAGCGGCTCATCCAAATCTTTACGGATTTCAAGCTTCCCTGTGCTGACTGTACCATCCTCATAACTAGAGGCTGCCATAAAATCTATTGTTACAGGCATTGTCAGCCTTTTTGCCAGTTCAGTAAAAAAGAAGACGCTCCCTTTCAATATACAAATCAAATGCAGCGGCTCTTCCCTATATTTTTCATTTATCTGCCCCGCAAGCTGTGCAATCCTTTCAGCGACTTGTTCCTCTGAAAACATCTCATGTACTATTTCTTTCATGTTGCTCCCCTTTCTTCCTTAGAGCGGTTATCCCTCATGTAAGCATAAACTACTTTCTCTGTCTTTTCCGTAACATAATAATAAGCGCTGCACCGGTTCAATGCAGGCACCCACAGAATATGATGCCCTTCTGCCAAAACCAATGTTTTGCCCCGCTGTTCGCGTGATACCTTCCCATCAATAAACAGACGGCTTAATTTCTTTGTCCTGCCCGCCTGGTCCAGCCACATATAATCCCCATTTTCTGGAAAACGGAGTTTCGGCATACAACCCATTCTATCATAATCAAAACATTTCGTACAGTGCTTTTTCCAATTGTTCCCTGGGATTTTTTCCTTCCCTCCCTTTTCAAAGACAATAAAACAATGTCTTTCCTCCCCAAGCAGCATCTCATATTCCTTCTGAAATTCAATATTTTCCCCTAAATATGGCAGATTCCCTTCGTTTTCTTCCATGTTTTCCTTTCTGTATAAGGAAAGAAAACCATATGATTTTTCTGCCTGTATGCCATATGGGAGCATCACTTTCCTGCCTGTCCCCCCGTTAAAAAGGCCACAAACCATTTGGATATGCGTTGCTGTAATATCTTTTTTCTGCCCGCAAAGTTCCTGGATCATCCGTAGAATAACCTCCCTTTGTAGTACATTTGGAAGTAAGGCATATTCTGCCTCCTGCATACTTCTCGTTCCTATCCCTTTTTTCACAATCCTGTGATATGCCTGCTCTGCCTCCCCGTCGATAAACTCCATTATCTCCTGCAGATGACAGCCGGCCTGTACTATATGCGGAACAGCCGCCGGCTGTATTTCCCTCTGTAAATAAGGGATTACCCGGTTCCTTAACAAATTCCGGGAATAAGCATCCTGCAAATTCGTTGAATCCTGGCAATATGCAATCTGTTTCTCAAAAAGCGCTTTTTCAATCTCCTTCCGGCTGATCCCTAACAAAGGCCGAATAATATGCCCCCTCTTTGGGCGCATGCCTCCCAGCCCACGCAGGCTGCTTCCCCTAAGAAGCTGAAACAGAATTGTCTCCGCCTGATCCTCCTGGTGATGGGCTACCGCTATTTTCTGGAGTCCTGATTCTTTCCTGCATTCCTCAAAACACTGATACCGGAAGGTCCTCCCTGCTTCCTCTTCTGTCATATGCTGTTCCTTTGCAAGCTCCGGCACTTCCCCTTTATAGACCTTGCAAGGGATTCCAAGGCTTCCGGCAAAAGAGCAGGCATATTCCTGGTCCCTTTGCGCCTCTTCCCCCCGGATGCCGTGATTTACATGGACAGCAATAAGGCGGAGCCCCCACTGCTCTTTCAGCAAAGAAAGCACATAGAGCAGGAAAACAGAATCTGCCCCGCCAGAAAGCCCTACTGCAATTCCGTCGCCTTCCGAAATAAGATTATTTTCCCTACAATATCTCTCTATTTTTCCACAAAGATACTCCATTCTTTTATCCTTTTAGAAACTGCCAACAATTAACTTGAACAGCTTGTTCTATTAATTTAATTGACAGTCCCTTATCTTTCTGTCTAAATTATCGTATACTTTTACTACCATAACACTCATATCATCCTCTGGTTCCATATTCCAACGAGCCATTGCCTCATCCAGGAGCCGGTCTGCTATATCCTGCGGATTCAGCCTATCTTCAAAGCATTCCCACAAAAGAATTTCCAGGCACTCCTGTTCTTCTAAAAAGCTGTCTGCAACCCCGTCCGTCATCATTATAACATAATCTCCAGCCGCTATACCAGTATTTCTCATATATGGCTCCATCTCGTCCATCACGCCTATCGGCAATGCTTCCCCTTCAATCCGTTCCACTTCTCCCTGATGGTACAGATACGTTGTGCTGGCGCCGCATTTTACAAACTGGCAGCTTCTCTTATATAGGTTCAACACTGCAATATCTGCCGTAGCAAAATTATGCGAATCCTCTTTTGACATATAAATCGAATTAATCAGCCGGAGCGATGAACTCTCTGAAAAGCCAGCCTCCGTCATTTGTTCCAGAAGTTCTATAACCTGTTCGCTCTCCTCACAGGCATCATCCCCACTTCCCATCCCGTCAGAAAGCGCCATTAAAAGTTCGCCGCTTGGAAGATACATACAGGAAAACGTATCTCCTGATACCTCCTCCCCAGCCTTTGGAAGCCTGCTGATTCCGGTTATGGCAGTAAGTTTTGCACATTCCTCAAATATGAACTCCTCTTCCTCCCTTGGGAATACCTTCCTGCATTCTTCACAGGGAATTACTTTACACCCAATTAAATCTGATATCATTTCCCCCACCTCTTTTGTAGTTACATACCGTCCACGCCAGGTCCTGCCCTTGACATGCACCTCCAGCCTCCCATCGTATTTCTCATAAAAAGCAATCTCTGAAACAGTAACCCTCCTTTTTCGTAGTTCTTTTATAATTCTCTCCTGCAAATCAGCCGGAAGCTTCTGCACATTTGGAAGTTTTTCTGCAAGCTCGTCCACAATTTCCCCTACTTCACGCATCTGCCTTGCAATCACTCTCTGGTTTTGCGCCATTTTATTCTGGAAGCCCATCGCCATATTTGCTATATGGATATTCTGGTTTGCCTCTGATAAAAAACGTTCCTGATGAATGCACTCCCTAGTAAATTCTACCGGCATCTGTTCCAATACAATCTGCCCTTGTTCTTGCGCCAATGCCAGCGTACCAAACATCTCCGGACGCATTAATGCAATCTGCCCCCTGCAATTCTCACAATTTTCACAACGGCTGCAAATATTATTTGACATTATTTCCATCATTTTCCTTGCATCCTTCGGGTTCATCAATTCACCCTCTTGCGATTCCTTTGCCATTGAAGAAGATAGGTTCTGAAAAGAATTGGAAAAATCTTTCAGCTTGTACTTCATTAATTTCTGCAGTTTTTCGCTTTCCCAATTATCCTGCCAGCTTCCTGCATGGACCTGTATTTTACCAAGGAATTTTTCTGGAATCAACAAGAACACCCCTCCGGCTATTGCAATCCCTTCCAATTCCCCCATCCCTATCATACTTTGGTTCACTACGCTCCCAAGCGCAAATGCCATTAAAAAAAAGCTGGCGCATAAAAGCAGCTTGCCCTGCTCCCTAAGCATCCCTGCGCAAATCCCCATCAATGCCATAATCCCAATCATGCTGCTTTCCCAGCCGCAAACAGCTAAAACACATCCTCCTATTGCCCCTGCAATCGCCCCTGTCCCTGTCCCATAACAATATCCCATAATCAACGTTAGGAAATAGGTAACTGTCAATATAACAGAAATCTCCGCAATAATAATATCCGGCAGCCCCAAAACCCCAAAAGCACCCAGCATTACAAGGCTTATAACCTCCTCATTCCCAAGGTTCTGCCCTTTTTTTGAGTGTAATAAAAAATGGATTCCATCATATAATATCCTGGTAGCAGCTAACGCAAGCACCGTCTCCAAAAAGCCCATCCAGATGTCGTACCGGCTATGTGGCATCAGGTACAGCCGGAATGCAGTCAGCGCCCCAACAGCAAAGCACAAAAGCAGGGCGGCATGTCCCATCCTTACAGACACGTTTTTCTTTTCAAGCAAATCTACTGCAAGCACAACTGCAAGCATTGCCATTCCACTGCACAATACATTTTCCATCGGGAACACCATAAGCATCCCTAGGACCACACTAATCCCAACCGGAATCTTTGCCCCTTCTTCCGTATACCCCGCTGCAAAAAATGCAATCCCAATCGGATTAATCCCGAACAAATTAACCCTTCCCAGAAAAAAGCCAAGTACAATCTGTAATAACATCTTTTTCTGAATGACTTTCATATCCCACACCTCTTCTATTCAACATCATTATCTAGTGAACAAAGTATAGAAAAGGCTCTTTGCAAATTTTGTCAAATCATAAGTTCAAGGCAAAAAAAGATTTCGACAATTTCCTAAAAGGGACTGTTAAAATAGAACTTTACAGTTTGTACAGTTACCCTTAATAGTTCCTAACATTAAAATAGAACCTGGCAGCCTAAACTGACAAGTCCTATTCCTATTCCTCTTCTTCTGGTTCAAATATAATCTCACCTTTATGTACTAACCCAAATTTTTCCCTGGCGACCTCTTCTACATATTCATCGGTCTTTACATAATCCTTAAATTCCTCTATTTCCTTTTTTTCCTTGGAACATTCCTTTTTCTGCTTTTCCAGTTCCTTTATCTGAGCTGCATACTCCTGTCCCTTCGCTTTTAATGTATTTTGCTTATATATTAACGTAGTACAAAGCACTGCTGCCAATAAAATAACCCCAAAGACAGTTGCCCGGCTCAGCCTTTTCCGCTTCTTCCTCACTGCTCTCACCAACCTTTATAAATCTCACATTATTATATTCCCTATTTTCCATATCCATATCCCACACTTCCCAATATAAACCTATTTTTATCCTATTGTTTTACTATATACTATTTGCGCGAAGATTGCAACGCCCTTTTTCTCCTTGCTAAAACCCTTTCCTGTATCTTTTTCATCCGTTTTTTTACGCTGAAATATCTCCAAACCTTAGAAAACCAACAAAGCAGCCTGCGTTTGGGCTTTTCCAGATATCTCCGCCCAAGCCGCCTCAACACACTGCTGATTCCTTTTTCATATAAAATGCCGCCCAAAAAAACTGCTAACGCTCCATACCAACGTATTTCCCCATTATTATATATAAAAAAAACCGCATAAGCCGGAACTGCTGCCACAGTCCAGTATAAAATATCCTCTGTCCATACAACCGCCCTGCAATGTGGAATAATCCACCGTAGGAACCGCCAGAAATCATATCCCAGCATCATTATCATCCCCAGGCAAAGCGTAACAAGCACAAAACGGACCTGTCCCATGATTATTTCGGTCACTGAAACATCCTCCCTAAAAAGGAAGCCGCTTTTTTCTGTGGCTCTTCCTTATCAGAATATGCAAAACTGTCAATCCTCCCATCTACATCTACTTCCCCCTTCTCTAGCGAAAGGCGGTTCACATGCAGTTCATCGCCACGAATCAACAAGATCCCCTGTTCCGTTTCCAAATATACTTCTTTCGCATCAAAAGACAGGACATCCCTGACGCCAGACAAGACTGCCGTTTTCCTGGCATTCAGGTAAACCTTATGTACGCTCCTCCTGTTTTCATCATAAAGTCTGTCATCCATAAAAAAAGCCTCCCCACATACTTTTTGTCCATACCGCTCCCGATGTATGGATAATTCAGTATATGAGGAGACATTATATTTTATGCTGAAAAAAGGCAAAAATTAAAGAACGTCTGTTACAGGACTTTATATAATTCTTTGGCTTCCTCTTTTTTATAAGTCTCTGTAACACTTAAAACTTCAACCTTAACTACCTTATCACCAAATGTAATCTCAATGACATCCCCTGGCTTCACATTAAGGGAGGCTTTAGCAACCTTACCATTTACAGTTATCCTTCCTGCATCACATGCCTCATTTGCCACTGGGCGCCGTTTAATCAACCTTGACACCTTCAAATACTTATCTAAACGCATCCTAAAAGCCTCCTATCAAATCAGAAAAGAGGTTGTACCACCGACAACCTCCAATCAAACCAAACCTATTATCATCAGATGGCTAGTTCACAGCATCCTTTAAAGCCTTACCTGCCTTAAATTTAGGAGCTTTAGAAGCCTTAATGCTCATCTTTTCGCCAGTTAAAGGATTTCTGCCTTCTCTTGCTGCCCTCTCAATTACTTCAAACGTACCAAATCCAACTAACTGGATCTTTTCACCCTTTTTCAATTCATCAGTAACAACATCAATAAATGCTTTTAATGCTTTCTCAGAATCTTTTTTAGACAGTTCTGCCTGTTCAGCGATAGCTGTAACTAATTCTGTTTTGTTCATGGGTTAATCCTCCTCAATCATAATTTCCGTAAAAAAGTTACAAATCTATTTATACCCTCATTATGCCTGTTTGTCAAGGTTTTTCGGCAATTCTTTCCTTTTTCTTTTCCTATTTTATTATGATTTCCCATTTATGCCATAAGAATGACAATTTTCAGACACTTTTAAATCCTTCCATCTGAATTTCCAGCTCTTGATACTTTTTTAAAAGCCCTTTCTCCGAACCAAAACGGAGCGTTTCTACAATCTGCCCCATCTGCTCAGATAAGGGCACCAAGCCAAGATTAGAAAGGACTCCTTTTAAAGTATGGGCATTTTCAAATGCCATATCTATATCATGCTTTTCCAAGGCAGTTTTTAACTCTTCAAAACCCGGATCCTTCATTAATTCATCAAAACATTCAAAATAAAACTCTTTATCACCCAAAAAACGGTTCATCGCCCCATCAATGTCACACCCCAGATTTTTCAATTTTAAAAGCCTTTCCTCCATATTTTCCCTCCTAAAACCACATATGCACAAAGTTATTCTTATTGAAGCATTATTTTCCTGCACAATTCTTTATTTCCTATTACATAAAAAGAGCCATTGCCATGCAACCGCCCTTTTTATTCTCGCATACGCTTTTTAACTATACCAACGCTATTTTGTATAAGCCAGACGCCCTAAAGACACATAGTCAGACGCCCAGTCGCCTGTAGCTTTTACAGAAGCATACCTTACATAAATATAACTTCCCTCCGGACATACTTTTGCTGCATTAGACAGCTTTAATTTACCGCCTGCCCGCAGATTTTTCGGCTTTAATTTCGTATCAAACGGAATAGACGCCTCTGATACCTCTCCTGCTGTAGACACTACAATCTGATACGCATAACTGCTGACATTCTCAAACTCAACACCTGTAACTTTTCCCGTCCTGTCTACAGTCTTTTTAATTTTTAACTCCTGCACCTCAGTATCTGCATTAAATGGAAGGAACTCCACAATGCCATTTTCTATTTTAGACGCATCCTTTACCGTAATTGTCCGCAGCCCCGGATAGTCATAAACCATAACCTTGGACGGAGCAATATATGCAGCCCTCTCTGTCGCCTCAACCTGCTGGCAACGGACTTCAAACTGCCCTGGGTAATAACGGTCTATCTCATCTATTTCATTGGAAAGGTATACTTCTGTAGGTTCTGACACCTGTATCCAATCTCTATTCCCGCTTGCTCCAAACCGATACTCTAACCCTGCCTTCAGCACATACGCCTGCTTATCTAAATCTGTCTTATTCACTTTTGGGGCGGCTTTCAATCTTGTAACCTTTACTTTTAACTCATTCCCACCAAAAGTATATCTTGCATTATATTTCAAATACGATTTACCTTCACTGCCATACTTAATCCCGCTGTCTTTTGGGTTTGTAACCTTTTCTGCCGGACCCGGCATCTGTCTGAAATACAAGGTAACTCCCTGTGGTTCATAAATCCCTAAGGTAACGTCATCACTATAATCCTTCCACAAGCCATACGTTGTACGGTACTGAAATTCATACCTTGACAGCCCCTCTTCCCCTACCTGGAAATTGACTGCCTTGGTCTCTGCGTCATATTTCCCTTTGACTCTGGAAAGAACCGGATCAATATCGATCAAAATAGCATCGTCATACTTTGTACTTTTTACAATTATAAAATTTCTTTTTGCCGGGTTTAAAACTGAAATATCCACTGTTATCTTTGGGGTTGGCGTGCTCCCGTCCATTTCTGGTATTTCGTAAACGTCCCACTCTTTTTCCCTTACCTTTGTAACCTCCCCTCCCTGTTTGTAGTTACCGTTGGGAAATTTACCAAAACTTCCCTGTCATCCCTATCCAGACCTGAAACAGCCAAAGTCTGTTCCTCATAATTTACCACTACAGACGCTTTCCCTGCCAGGCTTGCCGCTTCAGCAGAGGAAACATCCAGGCCAAACACCGCCAACATAGCAGCAATCCCCCATAATAAAATGTGCTGGTATCCATTTCTTAACCATATAAATCCCCCATTCTTATGTGCTGACACAAGTATTCCACTAAAATTGTACTCCCCACCCAGACTCCATTAATTTTATCGGCAAATTTTTCTAAATGCATTACATCCCTGCAATTGCAAAAACCACAAAAAGCCCCTGATTTCATTATATCAAAGGGACTTTTCATGGTCAATGCAATTATATGGATTTTTATTACTGTTCCATCTGCTTTCCAAGAAAATTTGCAGCAAATGAAACAAGGTTTTCCTCCGCTGCACCAAATTTTTTGTCCGTATTTTTTGTTAGGAGAATCACGCTTCCCATTACGTCCCCCTCCACAATAATCGGGCAAATCACCTCACATGCATATTTCTTTTCCTCATTTGCAACCGGAACATAACTTTGTGTATGGTCTGTTGTAACCTTCTCCCGGTTTGCAATTACTTTTTCCATTTCTTTACTGATTGGCTTTTGCAGCAATTCCTTTTTTCCGCTAGAAGAAACAGCAATAAAATGATCCCTGTCGGTTACTGCCACAATACCGCCGGAAGTCTGTGCCAATGAATCTACATATTGTTTTGCCAATTCCCCCAATTCTACAATTGGCGAATATTTTTTTAAAATAATTTCTCCCTCACGGTCAGTATAAATTTCCAGGGAATCCCCCTCCCTAATCCGCAATGTCCTCCTGATTTCCTTAGGAATTACCACACGCCCCAAATCATCAATACGTCTGACTATGCCCGTTGCCTTCATTTGCCACTTTCTCCTCCATTTCTCACTTTTTCTATGAGCTATAGTAAATTCTACTATTTTTCTCACTTCCCATTATGCTGCCATTGCAGCAAAACAATCATGGGAAGAACATTGTTTTTGCGTTCTTCTTTACACAATTGTTATGAAATTAGTATGCGAAAATGAGAAAGAATTATACAAAAAAATTTGACAGGCAATGTCTTCAAGTGTTACAGTTCACAATTCTTTCCAAGGACTTAACAAATTACTGCAGTAATCTCTTCATATTTCCCTGAAAACCCTTCATGGAGCATTTTTACCTGCAGCCCATTGTTCCGTTTTTCTGAAAACATAAATTCATACAGGTTATATTCCCCGTCTTCATAAGCAAAATCTACCCCGTTATCCTGATAATGGATATAGCAGCTATCCTCCTGCACATCCTGTTTCCTTCCAAAAATTACTGTTTTTTTCAAGGTTTTAGGATAATACTCCAATGTCAGCGCTTTTATATTTTCCGGCTCTACCGACTGCATTTCCCCATAAACCGGCAAAATGCTCCCCCCTTTAATATATAGCGGGCATACGTCAAGCGGCGCTTCTTTTAAAATATAGCGTCCCCCTGTAATCCGTTCCTTTGTCCAGTAATCTACCCAGATCCCTTCCGGCAGATATACCATCCGTTCCCGTGCCCCCTGCTGCACTATTGGGGCGGCAAGCATGCAGCTCCCTATCATATATTCATCATTACATTCCCATGTATTTTTATCCTGCTGATAGTGCATAACAAGAGGACGCAGGATCGGAAACCCTGTTTTTGTCTCTTCATAGCACAAATCATACAGATAAGGAAGATATTTATACCGTAACTGTATATATTTACGGTTAATATCAAGCGTCTGCTTATCGAAAACCCAAGGTTCCTGCCGCCTTGTATATTTTGCACTGTGGTTCCTGAAAAGAGGCGAGAAACAGGCTGCCTCAATCCAACGGCATAAGAGTTCTGGCGTCGTATGGGAACCAAACCCTCCAATATCTGCTCCAACAATTGGCATTCCTGACATGCCCAGATTCAGCATCTGTGGAATAGACATCTGCAAATGCGCCCAAAGGCTCTGGTTATCTCCTGTCCAAACAGTTGAATATTTCTGGGAACCACTGTAACATGCCCTAGTAATTACAAAAGGACGCCTTCCATCATGTTTTTTCAGCCCTTCATAAGTTGCTTTTGCCATTAAATGCCCATAGACATTATGGATTTCCTTATGAAGGCGTGGGAAACCATCTCCAGGAAAAACAATGTCATCCGGAAGCGGGCCTTTAAAACTTGCCGGCTCATTCATATCATTCCAGATCCCACGGATTCCCTGTTTTGTAAGGAATTCTGTCTGTTTTCCCCACCATTCCCTTACCTTCCCAGATGTAAAATCTGGGAATACAGAATCCCCAGGCCATACGGTATTATGGTAGACATCCCCATCTGGATCTTTTGCAAAATATCCATTCCGGATTCCCTCGTCATACATATGGTAACCCTCTTCTGCCTTTGTCCCCGGGTCAATAATCGTTACAAGTTTCATCCCCATTTTTGACAGCTCACTGCTTAACTCTTCTAAACTTGGAAATGTCTCATCATTTTTTGTAAATACTTTATAATGATCCATATAATCAATGTCCAAATGGATCGCATCGCATGGTATCCCATACATCCTAAAGTTTTTTGCTATTGTAAGAACTTCCTCTGCACTCGCATAGCTCCACCGGGACTGATGGTAACCAAGCGTCCACATCTGAGGGAGAGGCGCACGCCCAGTAAGAGAAGTATACCCTTCTATAATCTCCGCAACCGTGTCTCCTGCAATAAAATAATAATCCATCTCCCCATCAACTGCCCCAAACGAATAATAGCGGCTGCTCCCAAATCCCATATCAAAATAAGACTGGTAAGTATTATCCAGAAAAATCCCATAAACAGCGTCTTCCCTCAGGACAATAAAAAATGGAAGCGATTTATACATTGCCCGGAAAGACGGATTCTCTACCTGTGGGTCTGGATTATCAGAATTCCACATGACATAATCATAATTCTTTTTATTCAAAAATCCTGTTTTATCCCCCAGCCCATAAATTACCTCATCCCCAAACAGCTTTTTTGCTACTTGGAAACAGCATGATTCATCCCCAGAATGGACAATGTGCCCTTCCCGGCGCATTTGCTCTGTCTCTTCCTCTGTCAATGCCTGGCATTCCTGCTCTATCTTCCCTTCATAATCTGCACAAAGAAGTTTCTGCCTTTTATCATAAATTTTTAAGGCGCCGTCCTCTGCTGCATATATGGAAAGATATTCCGTGCCCAATGCCTGTACTGCCCCACCAACGCCAGGAATTTCCCTGAGCCTGGACTTTGGCACAACCGGCTTCTCCATTGCAAAAGAACTTTTTTCCCCATCAAAAGAATGGATTCTCAAAATCTTATCCGTAATTGCATCAATAAAAAGATTTTCCCTGATTTTCATACAAAACCTCCTGCTACGCTTTTACAACACAAATTATAGCCTACGAAACCCTATGCCCCACTTTTCCCTTTCCTATTCCAAAGCAGAATATACAATATTCCGGATGGTTTGTACATCACGGTATCCATTGCCACCGCATTTCTGAATCATATATACAATCCCCAAATCCTCCTTTGGGTCCATGCAGGCATAACAGCCAAGCCATCCATCCCATCCGTATTCCCCTTCTGAGCCAAGCTGCATTGCTTCCCCCAGATCTATCATTACACGCATCAGGTTCCCATAGCCATATCCCTGCAACTGTTCCCAGTTCAAACAGGTAAGCTGCTGCTTACCCAGATGATTCCCAACCATACACTCTACCGTCTTCCTGCCCAAGATGCGTACCCCATTGTATGTCCCCCTCCCAAGCATCATTTTTACAAATTTACTGTAATCATCTACAGTTGAAACAAGGCCTGCCCCACCAGACTCAAAAGCCGGCCTCCTCAAATGCATATAAGACAGCCCCAGGTGCTGCCAGGTACACGGCTCCAACGTCTGTGTTTCTGGCATATACTGATAATTCTGGCAAAAACGCCCTTGCTTTTCCTCCGGCACATAAAAATCTGTATCCACCATGCCAAGCGGCCCCAAAACAGCCTCCTTTAAATATTCCCCATACGTCTTTTTTGTAACCACTTCAACAACAGCGCCAAGTACATCTGCACAAAAGCTGTAGCACCAGCCTTCCCCCGGCTGGAAGCACAATGGCTGCTGCCCAATCAGGTTCGCCAAATCATACGTTGTTGTTGGTTTATCTTCCTCAAAAATCTTACGGTAATATTCATCAATCATCTCCTGCATTTTCATCCCTGCCGGAAATGACGCATCCGGATAGACAACGCCCGCCGTCATATCCATTAAGTGCTGTATTGTGACTTCTTCCCTAACAGGGACATATCCCTTTTCTGTTAGTACCTGCTGGTTTTTAAACCCTGGCAGATAGCGGCTCACCGGGTCAGAAAGCTGCAGCATGCCTTTTTCAACCAACGTCATTACTGCTACCGATGTAATAGGTTTTGTCAAAGAATAACAACGGAATATACTGTCTGGCGCCATCGGAATCTTCTTTTCCTTATCTGCCTCCCCATACTCTTTGCGGTAAACCTCTTCCCCTTTATGTATAACACAGACAGAAGCCCCCACAATACAGTCCGGATCCTTGCTAACCCCCAATAAATTCGATGAAATCGCCCCATCCAACCTTTTTAAAATTTCTTGATTCATAATAATCCCCCATTCCTGTAATAATAATATTACTATTCACGGTCAATTTCTGGGAAAAAGCTAAGATTGTTGTGATTGCGCATAAATTTAGCCCTTTTCCAGAAATTGACTGTAAAAACGGTTAACAATAATTTACAAGTTATAAAAATTTGTATACATTTTACAACAAAAGACACACTAATTATACCAAAACTTCATTGGAGGTACAACTCATGACACAGTTACAAGCATATATAATTATGTTTTTTACAAGCGGTTTTCTTTACTGCGGGATTGAAGTCCTTGCCAGGGGATATTCACACATTTCCATGTTTCTGGCTGGCGGAACCTGCTTTCTCCTGGTAGGCGCTATAGAATATATATTAGGAAGTTCTCCTTCTTTCCTTTTCCAGATGTTTCTTTGCGGATTAATGATAACTACAGTGGAACTGTTATTTGGCCTTGTTGTCAACCGGCAGCTCCATCTTAACGTATGGGATTACTCAGGCCTGCAATATAACTTCCAGGGACAGATCTGCCTGCTCTATTCTATCTTTTGGTTTTTCCTGTCCTGCCCCGTTATTCTGCTGTATGACTATATGAAATTCCTGCTGCTGGATTCCCAGATCCCCCATTACCATATTTTTTAAAATTGCTCCTGCGCCTGCCTGGCCTATTGCCGCTTTAAGATTTGACAAATCTAATCAATTTGTTGAAATTAAAAAACCGGTTGTCTTTATTATTAAGGCAACCGGTTTTTTCTTTTTCTTCTTTTGTCTAACCTTCTCATTTATGCAACTGCTACCCAGCTTAAATCATTGACAAGCCTTTCCTTTTCCTGACGGTTTCCATTGCAGGTTACCCACATCTGGTTCCTTAAATCAATCGTCATAATCCCCAAAATAGACTTGGCATCTACACAGTAGCTTCCACAATATAAATCTACATCTGAATCGTAGCCTGAAACTACGTGTACAAACTTATTCACATCAGCAACATCATTAAATTTAATTTGGATTTTTTCCATATATGCTCACTCTCCTTTACCTTAATAATTCGCATATGCTATCCAATACATTATATTCAAATTCCCCATCAAGTGTTGTAGATATTACCATATTTTCCCCGGCATTTTTATACATTTTCTACTCAATTTTATACCTTTTCTATGAAATTTTGTGAATTTTTCGTTTATTTTTCTTTAACATCCTGATTTCGGTACCGTTTCCGGTATCTTGCAGGGGTAATCCCATTCTTCCTCTGGAAATACACACTAAAACGGCTTTGGGAACTAAACGCACAATACGAACTAATCTCCTGCAAAGTATAATCCGTATATTTCAATAACTGTTCGCTGTTTATAATCTTTTCTTCTATTATATACTGTTTTAACGTCATTCCCATCAGTTCACTAAACTGTTCTGACAGATAATTCGGCGTAACTCCAATATGCTCTGCAATATCCCTTACCCGGATTGCTTCATGGATATGGCAAAATACATAATCCCTCACTTGGTTAATAAGGGGACTGTTATTTTGCTTTTTGCACAAATTATGTACCACATTTGCAAACCCATACTCTGCTTCCCTTGCTGCCTGTTCAATTTTTACCGGGTCAGATAAATTTTCTTCTATATTCCTGATAAATGCATCTGACATGGAAAGCGCCAGTTCATAATTGACGCCGCCGGCAATTGCACTACGTGCCGCCCCTGATATTGTGCAAATTGCAACATTTTTATACTGGCGGACCATATCATTGGCAAGCATCCCTCTCTCTCCACTATATACCTCGTCCATACTCCTCTTCAATGCATCAATATCCCCTCGGCGGATACTGTCATATTCCCTAAGCTCCCTTGTATAGGGAATATGGTATCTGCCTTCCTCCTGGATTTCAAAAATCTCCTTTGTTACCTGCTCATGCAGCATAACCCCAATATCAATATTTTTTTCCCACAATTGCCGGGAACTCATTTCCTGTCCCGAAAGCAATTTCCACAAAATAAGGACAATTGCCGTAAACCCTTCCTTTTCACAATATGGATACAAACGCGTTTCTTCATCCTGGAAATTATAAATACGCACCTTCCCCAGGCCGACAAAGTTCTTTTCATCTGCCTGCATCAGGCAGTAAGCAATCCCATTCTCATCCAAATGGATATATGGGACAGGCAGTTCCTGCCCAATCCTGCCAAAATCTTCCTTTTGGATAATTTTTCTTCCCTCTGTTTCATCATATGCCTTTAAAACCTCCCCTTCCCTGTTATAAATGCAAATTGGCGCATGAAGCAGCTTCAGCATCTGCGCCGCTAAAAAACCATCCAACATAATCCCCTCCTAAAGCCCCAAAAGGCACCGCCTGCACCGGCGATGCCCTTATATTATTTTAAGAACTATCAAAAAATAATTAATTCCTTATCTTTTATGCCAGAGCTGCCGTAATAATTGCCATCGAATATACTTCCGAAGCATTGCAACCCCTGGACAAATCATTTACCGGCGCGTTCAGCCCCAGAAGAATCGGCCCATATGCATCAAAATTACCCATACGCTGTGCAATCTTATATCCAATATTCCCTGCGCTGATATCCGGGAAAATAAAAGTATTTGCATGGCCTGCTATTTCTGATTCCGGGCACTTTGTCCTTGCAACACGTGGAGAAACGGCAGCATCAAACTGAAGTTCCCCATCTACCGGAAGCTCTGGATATTTCTTCCTCGTCTTTTCTGCGGCATTACGCATCTTATCCACTGCAGGGCCTGCCCCTGAACCATACGTGGAATAACTTAAAAATGCTACTTTAGGGTCAACGCCAAATATCCTTGCACACTCCGATGCTTCCCCCGCAATCTCTACCAATTCATCTTCCGTCGGATCAATATTAATAGCGCAATCCGCCATTGCCAAAACATCGTTTTCACCTGTAACGCCAGGTCGTACCAATATAAAGCAGGAGGATACTATATTATTCTCTGGCTTTGTCTTAATTAACTGCAATGCAGGGCGTACCGTGTCCGCTGTAGAATATGTCGCGCCGCCAAGCAAAGCATCTGCAACCCCCATCTTTACCAACATAGTCCCAAAATAATTAGTCTGCATAAGAGTCTTCCTTGCCTGTTCCGGCGTAACCCCCTTACTTTTACGGAGTTCACAGAATAACTCCACCATCTTATCCATATCTTCGTATTTCGCAGGATCAATTATTTCCGCCCCACGGATATTAAAACCGCAGTCTTCCGCTGCATCTGCAATCTTTTCCTCATCCCCAACCAAAATCGGGTGCAGGAAACTGCTCGCTAACAGACGGGAAGAAGCCTCTAAAATCCTTGCATCCTCGCCTTCCGTAAACACAATCTTCTTTGGATTCTTTTTCAACACCCCAATCAACTGACCAAAACCAAACAAAATATCATCTCCATTCTTCATAGTTTATTTACAATTCCTTATATGTTACTATTCACGGCCGTTCAACCATTATGCATAAAACCTGCCAGCAAAACCGTCAGACGCTGCAAAAATAGCAGCTTATGCGAAAAAACAAGGCGCTTACTTATGCTGTTCAAAACAGCTTACACGCTAATTCCAGAAAATAGTAACCCTTATATACATATAGCATATAACAAATTTATTTTCTAACATATTTTATTATCTGTCAATAGAGAAATCTGCAAATTTTTCCAGAAATTGATTGTAGAGGGTTACTATTCACGGATAATTCCAGAAAAAGGCAGACTCATCGTGTTTACACGTAAGAGGATGACTATTTTCTGGAATTAGCGTGTAGGCTGTTCTAAACAAAATAAATAAAACAAAAGCTGCTGGTTTTGCAGCGACAGACGGCATAGCCGGCTGGTTTTACGCATGATGTTTAGAACGCCGTGAATAGTAACTGTAGAGGCTGTTCTTTTTCATAAGATAGACAAAGCTGCATAGCAGCGGTGCTAGTGCATATCTGTTCAGCACGGACCGAAACGGAATATAGACCTATGCCAAAGGCAGAGAACCTATCGCATGAAAAAAGAATGTTACTATTCACAGCCAATCGTAGCTAAATTTAAGGAAATAAAAAATATCTTCC
>CAJUJR010000041.1 GCA_910586605.1 uncultured Lachnospiraceae bacterium
GAAGATATTTTTTATCTATTTACATTTCTCTACGATTGGCTGTGAATAGTAACGAATAGTAACATAATTCTGCAAATGCCTGTAATCAGGGCTTGAAATGACAGGAAAAATGAGGTAGACTAGACTACGGTATTATCAAATAGACGGTATAAATTATTAATTTTGCAATTACATGAAGGAGGATATTATTATATGGTATCAGCAGGAGATTTTAGAAATGGTTTGACAATTGAGTTTGAAGGCAATGTATATCAGGTTATTGAATTTCAGCATGTGAAACCAGGGAAAGGTGCAGCATTTGTCAGGACAAAGCTGAAAAATATTAAGAGTGGCGGTGTTGTTGAAAAAACGTTCCGTCCGACTGAAAAGTGTCCACAGGCTCATATTGACCGTTCTGATATGCAGTATTTATATAGTGATGATATGTACCATTTTATGAATACAGAAACGTATGACCAGGTTGATATGACGGCAGACCAGGTTGGCGATTCACTGAAGTTTGTAAAAGAAAATGAGATGGTTAAAATGCTTTCCCATAATGGAGAAGTATTTGCGATTGAGCCGCCTCTTTTTGTGGAACTGGAGATTACAGAGACAGAGCCTGGATTTAAGGGCGATACAGCACAGGGGGCAAATAAGCCTGCAATTGTAGAAACAGGAGCACAGGTGAATGTGCCGCTTTTTGTAGAAACAGGTGATAAGATTCAGATTGATACACGTACCGGAGAATACTTAAAGAGAGTTTAGTAGAAGCAGAATGGTGGTTTGCCTTTGCTTGTGTACAGAATGGAACTGTGGGGTTAATTTTATGAAAAGCCAGGAAATTTCCTGGCTTTTTTGTTTTCTGGCAAACTATGTTGGTGCGTATAGCTATCACTGTTGACAGTCAGGTAGGCGTATGGTAATATATAGAAAAATTATATATAAAATTTTTACATATAAGGGAGGCGGTATGTACTATCCGATTTCTGCATTACTAATTGAATGCCTTATTCTTTCTGTGTTGGATGGAAAGGAATCATATGGTTATGAGATCAGCCAGACAATAAAAATGGTTTCTCAAATTAAAGAGTCGACATTATATCCAATTTTAAGAAAGCTGGAGAATAATGGGTATGTTACAACATATATCAGGGAGTACCAAGGAAGAAAAAGGAAATATTATATTATTACAGGCAAGGGAAGGGAGCAGCTGGCATTTTTAAAGGAGGAGTGGCAGTCTTATCGTGATATGATTGACGGAATTATAGAAGGGAGGATAAGGAATTGAACCGGGCAGAGTACTTAAATCAACTGAATAAATATTTGAAAAAATTACCAGAGTCCGATTATAAAAACGCAATGGAATATTTTACAGAATATTTTGATGAAGTTGGGGAACAGAGAGTGATAGAAGAACTTGGGACGCCTAAAGAGGCTGCCGTAGAGATATTGAACAATCTTTTGGGCCAGAATATAGAAGATGGGCAGGACCAAGAAAAGGGAGGCGCGGTTTCTGGTAAAAGGATGGGGTTCTTTGTTTATCTTCCAATTTTAAAAAATGAATCTGGCTTTTGTGGAGTTGCTGGTGCTTTTCTGTTTTTTTTGGTTGTCCTATTAGTTCTTCTGGGAGTGTCAGTTGTAGGCATTTTTGGGGCTTTTTCTCTTTTATGGTTGGGAGGGAAATATTTTATATATGGAATAACAGCGGTTTCGCACTCTCTGTCTGGGGCATCTATGATGGCTGGAATGGGAATTTTTGGGATTGGGGTAGGTTTTCTGGTCTTGACAGGGACTGTTTTGGCCGGGCGTTTAATTTTTTATGGAAGTACACAGTTGATAAAGAACCTTATTTTAAAAAGGAGGGGTAAAAAATGAAGTGGGTTATTAGGATTTTAGCAATAGCGGGGGTTGTATTTTGTGGCTGTGGTTTTGCGTTGGCTGGCATTGGTTATGCATCTGGCGGCGGAGATTATATAAGGGCAGTAGATTTGGCGGATATTAAAGAAGTTTTTCTGGCAGATATTAAGGATGGATTAGGGAAAATATCAGGGAACGGCGCAAGTAACATTAAAATTGAGACAGGAGATGTGCAGAACAATGGTGCAAGCTTTGCGCAGAAGGGAAAGGAAGATGCTGTTAGTGCGGAGGGCAGTGGAATAATTACATGGGAAGCAGATGATATAAAGTTAAATTCAGTAGCTAGGATCGAAGTTGATTTTGATTATATTGACTTAGAAATTGTAAGGTCTGATGATAATGATTTTCATTTATCGTATAATTTACAATGTATGAACCGTAAAAATCCTCTATCGTATAGTTTGGAACATGATGTCTTAAAATTGACAGAAAAAAATTTCAAGGCTCCTGGTTGGGGAAAAGGTGTCTGGGAAATAGGAAGCTGGAATACTTGGCATAACGGGTACTACAGTTTAGTAACTTTGTATATTCCAGGCAACGTTGCTTTGGAAGGCTGTAATTTCAGGCTGGTGGATGGAAACCTGGCGGTACATGGGCTTTGCTGTAATTCAATAGAACTGGAATTACAAGATGGTGATGTTACAATTAAAGAAAGTGCTTTTTCAAAGGCGGTAATTCAGACAGCAGATGGAGATATTACGTTTTCCGGTAATGAGGTTACTGGTGGATTGCAGGTAAATACAGCGGATGGGGATACTGTTATTTCTGGTACGGAAGTTACGGGGGCTATAATAATTGATTCTGCAGATGGGGACATGACGCTCTCTAAGTTGAACGCTACAGAAGGGATGGATATAGATACAGCGGATGGGGATATTTATATTTCCGGTTTCAAAACTTCTGGGGTGGTACAGGTTAATGCTAGTGATGGGGATGTTGCCCTTTCTAGTGTTTCGGTGCCAGGCAGGATGGATATCCAGGCAGTATATGGAGATGTGGATGCATCTGGCCTTGATGTTGATGGTGAAATGCAGGTAATGACAGAGGGTGGGGATGTAACGTTAACCAGTCTTGGAGCTTCAGGAAAAGTCTTGATAAATAGTAAATATGGCGATATTTCTTTGCAGCTGAAAAAGGATTCTGCCGCAAACTTGAAAATTGTTCTGGACACAGAAAATGGGGATTTAGTAGCAGCGCGTTCCCTGCATGGCAGAAAAACAGGGGGGCATTATGAAAAAAGTGGTTCTGGGAAAGCGTATTTGGAGGGCTATGCGGAAGAAGGTGATATTTCAATACAATGATTGCCAGCTGTATTTATAGTTCCTTGGGGACAATGAAATGGAAAAGAATCAAAAAGCAGTGCATGAAAGGTTTGGAGAATAAGGAGGGTTGCTGTGAAAAATTGTATTGATATGCCAATTTTTCACAATGTGAACATAGTTCGCTATGGCTATTTGTGCCGAGAACGTCACAAATAAGCCCTTATCCGGCAAGAAAGACTGCATCTGTAGATTTCTCTTGCAGTTCCTTGGACAAAATACGTTCTCAGAATGGAGGATATTATGAAGAGAGTAAAAAGATTTGGATTCATGGTGTTGATTATGTTTTTTTGCATGGCAGGCGGGTTTTGCAACAGCTATACTGCTAGCGCGGAAGCAGCAGGTGGTAAGGTAAAAGTATTTGCAGAGAATGGAAAGCAGATTTCAGATTTTCATAGCATAAAAGCAGATATGAAAAAAATGGACTTAAAAATTGTTTCCACAGCAAAAGGAAAGGGTAGCTTGTCCTATTTCATATATTGTAAAAATAGTAAAAATCCATTTTCATATTATGTAAAGGATGGCGTGCTACATTTGGAAGAATCAGGGCTTGAGCTGCCTTCAAGAAAAGAACTTATACAGAAATTAGGGAAGAAAGGACAGAACTATTTTCCTAAGGTTACGGTTTATGTACCAGAAAAGACCGTGATAAAAAATATAAATGTGCCTTATGTAGATTTGTTTTTAGGGAAAAAGGCACGTTTTGCTAATACCCAAATTCAGATGAAGGAGGGTGATGTGTTTTGTAAAGGCTCTAGTATTACAGGGACAGTAAAAATAAGTTTAAATGATGGTGATTTTTTTGGAGGAATGCTTAATGTTCCAGGCAATATGGAGATAGCGGCTAAAGAGGGGGATATTTTTGTTACTGGGCTGAAAGTGTCAGGGGATTTAAAGGTTAACTGTAATTTAGGTGATATTTTTGTATCGAAGGTGGATAAAAAATCGTTTGATGCGATGTCAGTCACAGCTACAACATCAGTTGGGGATATGTTTGTGCTAGGCGAGATGAAAGCTGGTAAGAAGAAAGAAAAAGGCAGTGGTTATTATTATAAGAAAAATGGGACAGGAAAGGGAAAATTTACAATTACTACAGAGTTAGGTGATATTTTCTTAAAATAATGCGGATTTCTTCTGGAATAACAAATTATTTATTTGGTTATCTACAGTGGTAGTCTGTGCATACAGGGCTATGATTCATGAAAATGCATAGATATAGGATTCCCAAGTTATCAAGTCATGTAATTTTTAATCACAATCTGTGTTCCCCATTTTGCGCTATATTTGCCCCCAATTTAGTCAATGTAGCCCACTACACCTCCTAAATTTGGAACAAATCTCCCACAAAGTGTGAAACACATCTTGCAAAAAGCAATTTTCAAACATGCTCTAGGGAATAATTTAACGAATAAAAGCGAAGGGGACATTCAGGATGAGAACATTGGAAAAAGTAATTGCGATATTATGTTGTATAATATTTTTAACGCAAACGACAGGCAAAGCAGAAGCAGCAGGCAACAAGTTAAAAATTATTGCTGATCACGCTAATGTAGATGTTAAGCTAGCTGAAAACGGACAGTACAGTTACAAATATGACAGCAGTAAATTTACTGTAACCACTGATGCAGATGGATCAGTCTTTAAAGTAAATGTTAATGCTAAAAAGGCAAAAATGAAAAATACAAACCAGTCAGGCTTCAAGAATGACAAGGTAACAGTTTTTATTCCAAAGAAACCCTATACTCGGATTGTAGGTGTTTCTAAAAAAGGCGGCCTGAGCCTGCCAGCAGTCAATGCAAACATTACTGTTAAAAATAAATTAGGTTCAGCAGCCATAAGGCTTCCGTCTAATTATAGCAAGACAGTAAACTATACAGGGGTATCTGGCTCAGGCGCACTGGCTATGAATGAAAACAAGAATTTTGCTATTAATGCAAAGTTTTCCGGCTGCGCTGTTGCTGTCCCTGGAAGCTGGCCTGCATACAGCAATGGAAATTCAAGCTACAGTTATACAAAGGGAAAAGGCGCAGCGAAAATTAATATTGACCTTACAGGATGTTCATTTTCTTTTGTCAAATAAGTTTGCGTTATCCATGCATGCCCACAGGGCAGATAGCCGTCCCTGTGGGCGAAATATTAAAATGCGCGTCAAGTCATGCCCCATCGCTTACAGTGGGACATTGGGCTGACAGTTCTTTAACCTTCTTTTCCTGATAGATTTTTTTGTATATTTCATCAATTCTAGATTCATCTAAGTTGGTATCCAAAAAGAATTCAACAGCATATAATGCTTGAGCTACAAGCATTTCAAGCCCATTGACGCCTTTCATGCCGAGCTCTTTTGCCTGCGCAATAAGCTTGGTTTCCAATGGGTTATAGATTACATCGGCAACTGCTGTACATTTTGGGAATTTTACAAGGTCAACTGGGCGTGCATCACATTTTGGATACATGCCAACTGGGCTTGTATTGGCAATAAATTCTGCGTCAGTATGTTTTTTAAAGCATTCATCATAGGTAATTGCTGATTCGGTTTTTATAATATCTACAATAATGATTTCTTTGGCGTCAAGCTTTTTTAAAACCGCAACAACTGCTTTGGAAGCGCCGCCGTCCCCAAGTACCACGCATTTCTTTCCTGATATATCTATTTTATGTTTTTGAAGCATATATAAAAAACCAGAAAAGTCAGTATTATGCCCATATAACTTACCATTTTGGTTTACAATTGTGTTTACAGCACCAATTGCCTTGGCGTTGTCATCCATTGCATCCAGGTAAGGGATGACTGCTTGTTTGTAAGGGATTGTAACATTAATGGACTTAAAGTTATGTTTTATCATAAAATCTTTAAACTCTTCTTTTGAAAGCGGACATAAATCATAAGTGTAATCTGCCAGCATTTCGTGAATATCTTTTGAATAACTGTGTCCTAGTTTTTCCCCAATTAATCCGTATTCCATAAAAATCCTCCATTCATGTTTAGTATCATCCTACATCTTTTGGCTATAAAGATATATATTAGGTTCTCTTTATCATAACGCATTTTATTTTTAAAGGCAATTCATTTTGGAGTTTAGAGTGGATTGTAAGTAACAGTTCAGTCCCTTTTCTTTACAACAACTATAGTTTTTACATCAGCGTGGCTTTCACAGCCTCCATCTTAGCAACCAATACAACATTGGTTCTCGGAACACACGCAATACGCAAGTCCGCAAAATGCTATAGCTTTCATTATCATGCCATTTTCCATTCTTCTGCGAACTGTTTGATTGATTGCTGACGATTGGTACGACCATTACCCACAGCTCTTGTGGCGATTTCAAACAACTTGTCGTTAAGCTGCCATTATTCTCGTGTGCGGTTATACTCACCAAAAAGCGCAAAAGCGGTGGCGCCAAGAGTATAAACGTTCGTAATTTCATCAATATCGGCTTCGGACTGATATTCTTCCGGTGATTGGAAAAGAGAACTGCCCCACATACGCCCCGTGTCGTTTATGCATGGCTGCTTACGGAAAAGGTCTATATCGCAGATCGTTGTTTTGCCGTTTGGTTTTATTTCTTTATGGTTTTTGGCAGCAACAGGCAATGATTTGCCTGTGTAAGCCTCCCCTTCTTCGGGGTTTTTGTATATTTGGAAAAAAAGGTAACCGGTTAGGGTCATTACAATATGGAAAGTAATATAATTATATTTTGTACTTTTAAAACCACTTAATTTCCAGAAATCTTTCATCTGGCGGAAGTCTTCTTCTATTTCCGGGCGCAGTTCATATGTCTGGACAATCTGGCGTGCGGTTTTTGTGGTGTCAGTCGTCATAAAGACAAAAAATTTTCCTGTTTTTTTGTCATGTACGACACATGCATTTACCGGTACATCTTTTTCTGGGGTATCACTTGCCCACAGTGGTCCAAGGGATTTTACAGGCTGTATTTCCTGGCCTTTCCTTTTTTTGTTGGGATGCTTCTGCCATTTCCCGCCGGAAACAGCCAGGGATGCTGCATCTTTAAATATATCCATGTTTTCCCTTGCAGGGACATAGGTATCAACTTTACGTTCTGTTTTACGGTAATTTGTCATTTCACGTGACAGGAATCCCCTGTCCTTTATTAATATGTCATTTTCATGGAAACAGGAAGTGTTTTTTAACATTTCCCTGCATAATTCCATGTCATGGGTTTTTAAGGTGCCAAAGACTATTTCTTCTGCCATGCCTGCGTCGCCTGTAATGCCGCGCAGTACACCAAGTTTATACCCACGCATGGTTTCACCGTCTATGGTTACAACGGAGGAATTTTCATAATTTGCGTTACCGAGGTTTACAGGGATTTTAGTACAGTCCAGTATATGTATGCACGGCTGCACACCAGGATTTTTTAATGCACAGTCCTGCATCTGTAACTGCAAAAGGGACATCAGTAAGGCTTGTTTTCTGTTTGAGTTTTGCAGTGTCTATTTTACCTATGTATTGCTTCAAGTACCTTTTCCTTATCTTTTTTACTAATCTGTATCATAATGTTATTCCCTGCCTTTATACCAGAATGGTTATTTCACCCATCTGATTATAACAGTTTTATTACATTATGTCCAAAAGACTTATTGAAGTACCAGAATCCTGGGATAGACAAAATGTTTGAGATATGATACAATATATTCCTAAATAAATTAAAATGTGAGGGTGTGAAGAGGTTCGGAATGGATTTCGGCTATACTCTGGGAGAGCGCATGGGAAGGGGTGTCATAAAATGTTAACGAAAGAAGATTTACAGGCATTGTCAGTAATGATGGATCAGAAATTGGAGCCTGTTCATACAGAGATAAAAGAAATTAAGACAGAAATCAAAGGCATAAAGACAAAGATGCAAAGCATGGAAACAGATATTGAAAGTATGAAAACAGAGATTAAAGGCATACAAACGGAGATTAAAGGCATGCAGACAGAGATTAAGAATATACATACAGAAATTAAAGGCATACATACAGAAATTGAAGGTATGCAAACAGAAATTAGAGGTATGCAAACAGAAATTAAAGGTATGCAAACAGAAATTAAAGGTATGCAGCAGAGGATAACTGCAATTGAATTGAACATAGAAAATGAAGTAGGAAGGAATATAAATCTGTTGGTTGAAACGTTTCTTCCTGCTGCAAAGAAGTATGAAATGGAAGTGGAAAAAATAGAGGTGATGCAGACAGAGATTAATGTTGTAAAGGGAGTGGTCAAAGAACATAGTAAGATTTTACAGAATATATCATAAGCGGATAAAATTATTTTGCAATTCATAAGAAAGACAGCCTGGAGCGTGCTTGGGAATTTATTCCTGGGCACGCTCTAGTGCTGTAACCAATCGTTTTAGTATCTGCTACCGCCTAATCTTCTGCTTTCAGATAGAAGTTTATAAATTGTAGACTTCTTTAACAATAATAACAGCAGGCAGGTTCTATTTATGCCTGTTCAGACATATATTTATGAAAGTGGGAGGTGAGGCAGTGAAACAGACAGTAAAGGAGAAAAAAGCAGAAGAAATATACCGGATTTTGGCACTTCCTTTAAGAAAGCTGTTGAAAGCCTGTCAATTAGATTTTTCAAGGCTACAAGAAATCCGCCTGCGGATTGGCGCGCCGTTTTTAGTTGTTTATGATGGCAAGGAGCATTTTATTGATAGCAGGGGGATGTTAAGCAAAGATGGATGCTGTCCTGTAACAGTCAGTCGGGAGCAGCTCCGGGAGACGATGGAATATATAAGCAATTATTCGATGTATGCATTTGAAGAGGAGCTGAGGCAGGGGTATATTACAGTACAGGGAGGCCACCGTGTTGGAGTTGCAGGGAAGATGATTTGGGAAAAGCAGGGTGCAAAAAATATGAAGCATATATCATTTTTGAATATCCGGCTGGCGCATGAAGTGATTGGCTGTTCAGACAAGGTATTGCCTTATGTCATGCAGGCAGGGAGGCTTTGCCATACATTAATTATTTCACCACCCCGCTGTGGTAAAACAACACTCCTGCGTGATTTAATCCGGCAGCTGTCAAATGGGGGGAAGGGGTTTGCAGGCATGACAGTAGGGGTAGTTGATGAACGCTCTGAACTGGGGGCATGTTATCTGGGGATTCCGCAAAATGACCTTGGATGCAGGACAGATATTTTAGATGGCTGCCCTAAAGTACAGGGGATGATGATGTTAGTGCGTTCAATGGCGCCGCAGGTAATTGCCGTGGATGAGGTTGGTTCACGGGAAGATGTTGAGGCGATGGAGTATGTAATGAATTGTGGAATTTGCTTGTTGGCAACAGTGCATGGAAATTCAATTGATGATATCAAAAATAAGCCTGTGCTTGGGAGGCTTGTCAGGGAAAGGGTGTTTGAACGTTATATTATTATGACGCCTGGGTTAATAGGGAAGATTGGGTCTGTTTTTGATGAGCGGGGAAGTATCCTGCTGTCCTGCCAGGAGGGCAGGGGAATACGGGATGTGGAAGCATGTTAAAATTATTTGGTGCCTGCCTGGTTGTGTGCGGCTGCAGCGGGCTTGGGTGGTATGCTGTGATGGGGTATGCCACCAGGATACATATGCTGGGAGAAGCAGAACAGGCATTATACTTTTTATATGGGGAAATTGAGTATTCGGGCAGTGATATGATTGAACTTTTGGACAAACTGTCATTGCGGGGCGGTTATTTTGGCAGCTTTTGGTCTGGCATGGCAGAATGCCTCCAAAAATGCGATGGGCAACGTTTTTCAGAGCACTGGCAGCAAGAAATCAAAAAGATTCCGGAAATCAGGAATTTAAAAGAGGAAGAGTTGGTGCTTTTTCTGGAGGTTGGGGAAAACCTTGGCAATATGGACCGTTATACACAGCTCCATACGCTAGGGATTTTTCAGGAGCGCCTGCATTCCATTATTGGACAGGCCAGGGCAGAGTATCGGGAAAAGGCTAAGGTGAGTTTGGTAGTTGGCGTTACAGCAGGCTTTTTATTAGCTTTATTGCTCATATAAGAAAGGCGACATATGTTATGACAATTAATTTGATATTCAGGATAGCAGCAGTTGGGATTCTGGTGTCGGTTTTAGGACAGGTGCTGAAACATTCCGGCAGGGACGAGCAGGCATTCCTGGTAAGCCTTGCAGGGCTGATTCTTGTGCTTTTGTGGGTAGTCCCTTATATTTTAGAGCTGTTTGAAACGATTCAGACGTTGTTTTCCTTATAATGGAGAGGGGGATTTCCATGTTAAAGGTTGCAGTAATTGGCGTAATGGCAGTTTTTCTGGCAATACCACTTAAAAAAGATAAGGCAGAGTTTGGGATGTTGGTAATTATGTCGGCCTGTCTGCTGCTGCTGTCATTGTCGCTTGGAAAAATACAGGAGATTGTGGAAATGGTCCACAAGGTGGAGGACTATCTTGGGAATGGCTCTATGTATCTTGGGATTTTATTAAAGATGATCGGGATTACTTATGTTGCAGAGTTTGGTGCAAATCTTTGCAGTGATGCCGGATACAAAGCTGTTGCCGAACAGATTGAGTTTTATGGGAAATTAATGGTTTTGGCAGTCAGCATTCCTATTTTGATGACATTAATAGAAACCATTAGCAGTATATAAGGGGATTTCTAAAGTTCTTGGGGAGGTGGCGGAGTGGAAGAGACAGGCGGTATATTGGATGAAATATCCTGTGACCAGATACAGGGTATGATGGACCGGATGCTTGGAGGAAGTACGTTTTCTTTTTCCGATTATGTTTCTAAGATTGTGCAAGGGCAGCTTCCGTTTTCTCTGGAATCTTTTGTGGAAACGATAGTTCATGGTTTTGCCTCAAATCTTGTGCAGGAGAGGAAGATGTATGTTTATCTTATACTGATTGCAGTAGTGGGGGCGGTATTAAGCAATTTTTCAAGTCTTTTACAAGGGAAACAGGTGGCAGAAACAGCATTTTACGCTGTTTATATTCTGTTTTTTTCTGTGCTTTTAAGCGCTTTTATACAGGTTGCTTCCATTGCAGAAACTACGCTTATGCAGCTTTTGGATTTTATAAAGGTTTTAGCCCCCTCCTATTTTATGACAATGGCTTTTTCACAGGGGGGTGTAACATCAGGGGTTTATTATCAGTTTACATTATCTATGATAGCTTTGGTGGATTATGTCCTGGTTAAATTTGCGCTTCCTGCAATCCATATTTATTTTCTGCTAAAGATTGCAAACCAGCTATCTAAGCAGGACATGTTTACTAAGATGGCGGAACTGGTTCATGATGTGGTGAAATTTGTTATGAAAACAATGTTTGGGGTTATGATGGGGATTAACGTGATTCAGGGAATGGTTCTGCCACTTACTTCGCAGATTGAAAATTCTGCTGTTATTAAGATGGCAAGCGCTATCCCGGGGTTTGGCAGTACGATTAGCAGTGTGGCGAGTACTGTCCTAAGTGCGGGGACGCTTGTGAAAAATTCGGTGGGTGTGGCAGGGGTGGTTGTAGTGCTGCTTTATTGTGGGGTACCGCTTTTGCGCCTTGTCGTCAACCGTTTTTTGTTCCAGGCTACAAATGCTTTTATCCAGCCAGTTTCCGATAAACGGATTACTTCCTGTATTGGGGCTGTTGTGGAGTCGTTACAACTATTGACTTATGCAGTTTTTGTCGGCTGTATGATGTTTGTAATCTCTATTGCCATTATGAGCGTGATGACAGGGACTGTAATGTAAGGGATTGTAAAGATGGGGGTTGATATGAAAGAGCTTATCCAGGGGATTCTTGTTTATATAGTGATTGTCTCTGCCCTGCGGGGACTGATTACAAATCCAAAATATAGCCAGTATTTTCAGTTTTTCAGCGGGATTGTCATGATTCTTCTTTTGCTTTCCCCTGTTCTTTCTGTTTTTGATTTTGAGACAAAATGGTATGAGGTTTTAGAAGAGAAGATTTTACAGATGGATTTGTCAGAGATTGAAGAGGAAATGCAGATTGCAGATAACAGGTTTGCGGAAATGTTGGAAAAGAAATATCAGGAAACAGCGGCAGGGCAGATTAAAGCAATGGCAGAACAGAATGGCATTGCTGTTGAGGATGCAGGGGTCGAATTAAAAAAAGAGGAGGAGGGGTGGGAAATAGAAGAAATTTCTATTACAAGGAAACAGAGCCAGGATGACAGGAAAGAACTTTCGGTGGAAGCAGCCCAGATAGATGGAAGACGCCAGGTAGTAGAGGAAGACACATCAAAAAAAGCAAAATCCCTGCAAAAGCAAATATGCAGTTATTTTGTCATAGGGGAGGACAGGGTGCATATATGGAAATAAAAGGAAAACAGGCAATCAGGGAATTAATACAGAAAATTGGTGCAGCACGTCTTATTATTATTGTATTGGCTGGCATTATGCTTTTAGTATTTTCTATGCCTTCTGAAAAGGCTTCATTTGAAGAAGATGTTACAGCCACGGAAACTGGGGCTGGACAGGAAAGCAGCGCAGCCCTTTCGGCAATGTACCAGTATGCAAAAAAGCAGGAGGAGGCTACAGAAAAGATTTTATCAAGCGTGGAGGGGATTGGAAAAGTAGAAGTAATGCTTACCCTTTCGTCTTCAGAGCAAAAAATAACTTTGCAGGATGGCAGCAATACCAGTGAAGAAACAACACAGTCTGACCAATCAGGAGGAAGCCGTATGGATTCTAAAAGCCAATCAGGGGAAGAGAGCGTCCTGGTAAAAAAGAATGGAGAAGAAATACCATATGTAGTGCAAGTTCAGGCTCCTGTGGTGGAAGGTGTTGTGGTTGTAGCACAAGGAATTGATTCTGGGAAAAAGAAGACAGAAATTATTGAGGCAATTCAGGCATTATTTCCTGTAGAGACACATAAAATTAAAGTAATGAAAATGGAATGAAAAGTTACTATTGACAGTAAAATGCAGTGGGATGTAAGGGCTGCCAATAGCAACAATAGCGGCTGTTAACGGCTGAAAAGGGCAGACGGTTAACAGGGATTGGAGGGCTAGATGAAAAAGGTAGTAAGGAAGAATCAAATTATTGTCACAGCATTGGCGATTATGATTGTGGTGGCAGGATACTTAAATTTTACCGGCCAGGAGATTAGCACAAGCGGCCTGGTATCTTCCCAAAATAAAGAGCAGCAGGCGGAAAAAACGTCAGATGGGAAAAAAGATGAAAAAAAGGATTCTGTTGAAACATCTGCGGACAGCAAAGAAAAGGAAGATAAAAAAGATACAAAGACGGATATTTCCGCAGAAGATGAAGGCAGCGATGATTATACGGTAAATGAGGATGGGGAAGTGGTTGCTTCAAAAGAAAACCCAGGGGAAGCAGTGATGGTATCAAATAGTTTAAGTGGCGATTATTTCTCTTCTGCAAAACTATCCAGGGAGCAAAACCGGGCAAAAAATAAGTCTACTTTAATGGAAATTATCAATAATAAGTCTGTAGCATCCGCAGATAAAAAGGCAGCAGTAAAAGAAGTGGCAGCAATTACGGCGGCGGCAGAAAAAGAAAATGCTGCAGAGCTGATGCTTGAGGCAAAAGGTTTTTCAGATGCTATGGTTAGTATCAGCGAAGGGAATGCAGATGTTGTAGTTAGTGCGAAAGAACTATCAAACCAGCAGATTGCGCAGATTGAAGATATTGTAAAGCGGAAAACTGGGATTGCTTCACAGAAAATTGTGATTACCCCTGTCGCTGTAGAGGAATAAATGTATTACCTTGCGAACTTCCTAAAAAGAATTGCAAATACGAAGGAATTTGGTATAATGTAACTTATCGGAAGGAAAACAAGCGGCTGCGGGGCGGACATTTGTTTTCAACCGATAAGTTAGTGAAAAATCAGAAAGTGCGAAGCACAGCAGGATTTTTATATTAATGTCCGAAGGAGGTAGCATGGTGAATAACGAGCAGGAAACAAGGGAAGATTCTGAAGATAAAAAGGGAATTGGAGAGGTTAAAATTGCTTCCGATGTTGTAGCTGTCATTGCAGGACTAGCTGCAAATGAAGTTGAGGGAGTTTATTCGATGGCTGGAAATATTACAAATGAGTTAATTGGAAGGCTTGGGATGAAGAATATGTCCAAGGGCGTAAAGGTAATGATGGAAGAAGGGACAGTCCGTGTTGATATGGCGTTAAATATGAAATATGGCTACAGCATCCCAAGGGTTACAAAGCAGGTACAGGAAAAAGTCAGCCAGCAGATTGAGAATATGACTGGTTTAATTGTACCAGAGGTAAATATCCGTGTTGCAGGGGTTAATTTAGGCGAATAGATTGGAACAGGTACAATTCAATGACAAAAAAAAGAACAAGAGAAAATTTATATATTATGCTTTTCCAGACGAATTTTTACCAGGAAGAGGACCGGATAGAACAAGCAGAACTTTATTTGGAAGGGCTTGAGGATTCTGATGCGACAGAAAAAGCAAAATCAATACTTCGGGAAAGATATCAGGCGGTTTTAGGGCATATAGGTGAGATTGACCAGAAAATAGAAGAAAAGGCAAAAGGCTGGGCGCTTGCCCGTATTGCAAAGTCAGACCTTACGATTTTGCGCCTTGCAGTTTATGAGATACTCTTTGATGAAGATGTGCCAAACGGTGTGGCGATTAATGAGGCGGTGGAACTGGCGAAACTCTATGGAGGGGACAAGTCCTACCGTTTTATCAACGGGGTGCTTGCATCTATCGTAAAGGAACTGGAATTATGATTTTAGCGAATCAGGCAACAGGCAATGAAGGACAAGCCTGTACAGTGTCACAGATAAATTTATATATTAAAAATATGTTTTTACGCGATTATGCCTTACAGCGCCTTTGTGTGAAGGGGGAGGTATCAAACTGTAAATACCATTCATCAGGGCATATTTATTTTACAATTAAGGATAAGGCGTCGCAGCTTTCCTGCGTTATGTTTTCAACTTACAGAAAGAACCTTGGTTTCCGCCTGCAAGAAGGGCAGAGTGTCATTGTGCAGGGAAATATCAGTGTTTATGAGCGGGATGGGAAATATCAGATGTATGCGGTAGGTATTACGCAGGAAGGGGCAGGACAACTCTATGAAGAATATGAAAAGTTAAAAAAGCGCCTCTTAGCAGAGGGGCTTTTTGATGACAGCCGGAAAAGGCAGATACCAAAATATGCCAAAAAGATCGGTGTGGTAACAGCACAGACAGGAGCGGTAATCCAGGATATTTGTAATGTTTCACATAGAAGGAATCCATATATACAGATTTTGTTGTACCCTGCAAGGGTACAGGGGGAAGGGGCGCATCGGACAATTATCCGTGGGCTTCAGTATTTTGATACAACAGATGTGGATACTGTTATAATAGGAAGGGGCGGGGGCTCCATGGAAGATTTATGGGAATTTAACCAGGAAGCGCTGGCATATGCCATTGCAAAAACCCATAAACCTGTGATTTCTGCAGTCGGCCATGAGACAGATACGACAATCGCTGATTTTGCCGCAGATTTGCGTGCGCCGACGCCATCTGCGGCTGCAGAATTGGCAGTGTTTTCTTGGCGTGAATTTGAAATGGGATTAAAAGAGTTTCGGTATTCGTTAAACTGGCAGATGGAAAAAATCCTACAGTTAAAGAAGATGAAATTAAAACAGTATGAAACAATCCTTGGACATGCCGGCCCGAAGGATATGCTGGCACAGAAACGGATGGAGCTGGGGGAATTTGCCGACCAGCTTCAATATATAATAGAACAGAAGTTACTGTCGGCAAAACACCAGATGGAACTTTATATAGAAGAGCTGAAGGGGCTGTCTCCATTGTATAAGCTGCAGGGAGGGTATTCTTATGTATCTGATTTGGATGGGAATAACATCCGTTCTGTACAGGGACTGAAAGAAGGGCAGCAGGTAAGGCTGACGATGGCAGATGGGAAGGCAGTCGCTGAGGTGAGAGAGATTGCGAAGGAATGAGGTAAAATATGGCAAAAAAGATGACATTGGAGGAATCCTTTGATGCCTTGGATGGGATTATTGATGAACTACAGGGGGGAGAACTGACATTAGAGGAGTCTTTCAAAAAATATGAAGAGGGGATGAAGCTGGTTAAAAATTGCAATGACTCGATTGATAAGGTGGAGAAAAAGCTGCTTGTGATAAATGGAGGAGAAGATGAAGCTGTTAGAGGATGACCTGTTCCAAGAAAGGATGCAGGAAAGGGTAGCGGAGATTGAGGGGATTATAAAGGAGTTTCTGCCAATAGAGTTGACGGAACAGAAAACGGTTTTTGCAGCGATGGAATACAGCTTGATGGCTGGTGGGAAGCGTCTGCGCCCAATGCTTTTGCAGGAAAGTTATAGGCTGTTTGGCGGGAAGGAAAAAGAAACGGTACATGCTTTTATGGCGGCAATTGAAATGATCCACACATATTCCCTGGTTCATGATGACCTTCCGGCAATGGATAATGATGATTACCGTCGTGGAAAAGAAACAACACACAGGGTATTTGGCGAGGATATGGGGATTCTGACAGGGGATGCCCTGCTAAACTATGCATATGAAACAGCAGTTTTAGGCATAGGGAAGTCAGAAAAGAAGGAAGATGCTGTGCAGGCTCTGGCGATCCTTGCAAAAAAGGCAGGAATCTTTGGGATGGTCGGAGGACAGGTTGTGGATGTAGAGCAGACAGGGAAGACGCTGGCAAAGGGGCAGTTGGATTTTATTTACAGGCTGAAAACAGGCGCCCTTTTGGAGGCGGCGTTAATGGCTGGTGCAGCGCTTGCAGGGGCAAGGGAAGATGAGATTCTGGTATTGGAAAAGATTGGAACGAACGTCGGGATGGCATTTCAGATACAAGATGATATTTTGGATTTAACCGGTACAACAGAGGAACTTGGGAAACCTGTTTTGAGTGATGAGAAGAATGAGAAGACAACATATGTATCGCTTTATGGTATGGAGAAGGCGAAACATGCGGTGGAGGAGTATTCAAACAAAGCGTTGGAACTGCTTGCAGGCCTTCCGTCGGAAAGCGCTTATTTAAATACGCTGGTCTTGAAACTGATTCACCGAACAAAATAAGGAGATATTGCCGTGAGTGAATTACTAGAGCAGATAAATGGGCCGAATGATATTAAGGAGGTTGCCCCGGGGGAATACAGGCGATTAGCACAGGAAATACGCCGTTTTCTGGTACAGAAAATTAGCCGTACTGGCGGGCATCTGGCCTCCAACCTCGGGGCTGTGGAGCTAACTATGGCGCTCCATCTTTGCTGCTGCCTGCCAGAGGATAAGATTGTCTGGGATGTTGGGCATCAATGCTATATCCATAAGCTTTTGACAGGGCGCAGGGAGGGGTTTGATACACTGCGGCAGTATCAGGGAATGAGCGGTTTCCCAAAGCGTTCAGAAAGCGACTGCGATATTATGGATACAGGGCATAGTTCAACCTCTGTCAGCGCTGCGCTGGGGCTTGCAAGGGCAAGGGATATCTGTGGGGAGAAATATAAAGTTTTTGCTGTGATAGGAGATGGGGCATTGTCTGGAGGAATGGCATATGAGGCATTAAACAATGCTGCCCGCTTAAAGTCTAATCTGATAATTGTGCTAAATGACAATCAGATGTCCATTTCAAAAAATGTGGGCGGGATGTCAAGTTATCTGGGTAAAATCCGTACAAATACAAATTACACCGGGTTAAAGGAGGATGTGGAAAAGGTACTGCAGAAAATGCCGCATCTAGGAAGTGTCCTGACAGCAAAAATCCGTGGGTTTAAGGATTTGATTAAACGGATATTGATTCCGGGAATGCTTTTTGAGGATATGGGGCTGACATATATTGGCCCGATTGACGGCCATGACATTAAGCAAATGGTAATGGCATTCCAAAGCGCTGCAAAGCTAAATAAAGCAGTAATGGTACATGTAATTACGCAAAAAGGCAGGGGGTATCTTCCGGCACAGAAGGATCCTTCTGCATTTCATGGCGTAGCTCCGTTTTATGTGAAGGATGGGAAGGAGAGGCAAAAGGGGGAAAAGCCGGTTACTTATACTGACGTTTTCAGCCGGAAAATTGTAGAAGAAGCAAAAGCAAATCCAGCCATAACGGCAGTTTCAGCAGCAATGCCGCTTGGGACGGGTCTGGTTCCTTTTGCAGAGAAATTCCCAGAACGTTTTTTTGATGTTGGGATTGCGGAGGAACATGCTGTAACATTTGCTGCGGGGATGGCAGCAGGAGGGCTTCATCCGGTTGTGGCAGTATATTCTACCTTTTTGCAGAGGGCTTACGACCAGATGATACATGATGTCTGCCTAAACCGTCTGCCGGTTACATTTGCAATTGACAGGGCAGGGCTGGTCGGCAGTGATGGGGAGACACACCAGGGGATTTTTGATTTGGCATTTTTAATGCAGATGCCGGGGTTAATGGTAATGGCGCCAAAGAATGTGTGGGAAATGGGGGAAATGCTCCATTTTGCAGTACAGCAAAATATCCCTACGGCAATCCGTTATCCACGCGGAAAGGCATATGAAGGGCTGGGGCGGAACAAAGAGCCAATTTGCGCTGGAAAGGGAGAGTGGATTGTAAAAGGGAAAGAGATTGCCCTTTTGGCGATTGGAAGCATGGTAGAGACAGCAATAGAAGTAAGGGAACTCTTAAAAAGGGAAGGGGTTACAGTTTCTGTAATAAATGCCCGGTTTGCAAAACCTCTGGATGAGGAAATGCTTTGTGAGGTTTTTAAGGCACATTCTGTTATTGTTACAATGGAAGAGGGAATCCAAAGCGGAGGGTTTGGGGAGGCAGTAGCGGCATGGCATCAGGACAGAAGAACTTTCCAGGGACAGCTATTGGATAAAGAGGCTAAGGTCTGCATTATTGCGCTTCCTGACAAGTTTATTGAACATGGGTCTGTAAAGGAATTAAAGAAAAAATATCATCTGGATGCAGAAAGTATTGCAAAAAAGGTTAAGAAGGCCTATGGGAGCAAGCAGTACAGATGAATGAGGGGATAGAATGGGCGAGCATAAGAAAAAAGAACGGTTGGATGTGCTTTTAGTAAAAAGAGTGATGGCAGAATCCCGGGAAAAAGCAAAGGCAGTGATTATGACAGGCAATGTTTTTGTGAATGGGCAGAGGGAAGATAAGGCAGGCAGTACTTTTCCTGTGGATGTACAGATTGAAATCAAAGGGACGCCGATGAAATATGTCAGCAGAGGCGGTTATAAGCTGGAGAAGGCGGTAGAACAGTGGGGGATATCACTTGCGGGCAGAACCTGCATGGATGTGGGTTCGTCAACTGGTGGGTTTACAGACTGCATGCTGCAAAATGGGGCAAGTAAGGTATATGCAATTGATGTGGGGACAAATCAGCTTGCATGGAAACTTCGTCAGGATGAACGTGTCATTTCTATGGAAAAAACAAATATACGTTATGTGACGCAGGAAGAGATAGAGGATGCAATTTCGTTTTCTTCTATAGATGTTGCTTTTATTTCACTGACAAAGGTATTAAGTCCTGTCTGGCAGCTTTTGGAAGGGAAAGGACGTGTTGTCTGCCTGGTAAAGCCCCAGTTTGAAGCTGGAAGGGAACAAGTTGGGAAAAAAGGTGTGGTACGCGATAAAAAGGTACATCTGGAAGTAATCTGCAATATAATGGAGTTTGCTATAAATGTGGGTTTTCAAATACTTGAGCTTAGTTTTTCGCCAATAAAGGGTCCAGAGGGCAATATTGAATATCTTTTGTATCTAGAGAAAGATATGGGAGGGGAAGCAGGAGGCATGCCTTTAGAGGGATGTTATACAGAGCTTGCAAAAAAGGTAGTGGAGGAAGCGCACAGTACCCTGGAGGGAGGCGGACAATGAAGCGTTTTTGTATTATTACAAATAGTGACAAGGATGCCAATGTTTTAATGGCAAGCCATATTGTATCCTGCCTGGAAAAAAAAGGATGTGAGTGTATTGTTCTGGAAAACAGGCAGTGGCAGGTTAGGGGAATCCGCCATTTTACAGATGTGGGGCAGATTCCAGGAGATGTGGAATGTGCTATTGTATTAGGCGGCGATGGTACGATGATACAGGCGGCGATTGACCTTGTGCACCGTGACATCCCGATTCTGGGCGTAAATACTGGGACACTTGGTTTTCTGACAGAGGTGGAGCAGAATTGTATTGATTCTGCATTAGAGCGTCTTTTAAATGGGGAATATGTAATAGAAAGCCGCATTATGTTAAAAGAGAGTTGTATGTTTTTAGGGGCAGACAGCCGGTCCTCCTGCTATGCATTAAATGATATGGTGATTAGCAAGCGGGGAGACTGCAGGCTGATTACAATAAAGGTTTTTGTAAATGATGAATTGGCAGATATTTACAGGGCGGATGGCTTGATTATTGCGACACCGACTGGCTCGACGGGGTATAACCTTTCGGCAGGCGGCCCTGTGATGGCGCCTAATATCCATGCTATGGCAGTAACGCCGATTTGTGCCCATTCTTTGAATAAAAGAAGCCTTGTGCTGGATGGAAAAGATAAAATAACATTGGAAATTGGGCAGACAAAGGAATTTTGTGAGGATTTGGCAGTATTTACAGCAGATGGGCGCAATGTAGGGGAACTGCATTCAGGCAACCAGCTGAAAGTACAGGTACCAAATGCGGATACAAAGATTGTGAAGCTGTCTGGCATAGAGTTTTATGAACGCATGCGGGAGAAGCTGAATGGTGATTAAAAGTTGGTTAGGAATGGTAAATAATATATTTGCAATTCTTTAAATACCAGGAGGAGACAGATGAAGGCAGAACGCCGTTCTAAAATTATTGAGTTAATTGGGAAATATCCAATTGAGACGCAGGAGGAGCTTGCAGAACGCTTAGAGCAGGCGGGCTTTCCAGTGACACAGGCGACGATTTCACGGGATATCAGAGAATTGAAGCTTACAAAGGTCTCTGTGGATGGGATCCATCAGAAATATACCTTGCTTCAGGAAAAAGAAAAAAATCTTGCCCATAAATATATACGGGTGCTGCAGGATGGGCTTTTATCTATGGATCAGGCGGAAAACTTGCTGGTGGTTAAGACAATCTCAGGTATGGCAATGGCGGTGGCGGCTGCGATAGATAATCTTGAGGTACCAGGGGTGGTAGGGAGCATTGCAGGGGACGACACTGTTATGTGCGCAATCCATTCTGTTGGGGAAGTGCCTGATGTAATGGCAAAAATACAAAAGTTAATTGGTGAATAATGATAGATATCTGTGTGTTGCATTTTTGTTACAGGTGTTAATTTAATATTAAGATGCGATTAAGTTTTTCGTTTTGGTATTGATTTTAGAAAAATGAGTATTATAATGGGGTTTGCCAAGGCATATTTGGTAATTAGGTTGCATAAACAGAAATTAATAGGCTGTTGGAATCAGATGCAAATATGGATTTGGCAAATAATTATATTGAGGGGGATATCTGTATGTTTCAAAAGAAAGTAACTGAAAAAGGCCTGGCAGCTCTTTTATTGTTTTCTGTTATGGTTTCGGTAATTGGAGGCAGCTCAATTGCAAATGCAGCAGGGAAAGAAAAGTATAAATCATCATATCTGCAGTTTGTGAAACAGCAGCAGAAAAACTCACAGAAAAAACTCTGTTATGCAATTATCAATGCTTCAGACGGGAAAATGCCTGTTTTATTGGTGGCAAGGGCTGATTTTTGCGTAAAAGGCGGAAAAGAAGGGGCAGTCCAGGCGAGCGTGTACAGCTATAGCGATGGCAAAGTAGTACATATCACAGAAATGCAGTCAACTGGTTCAGGTTATCCACTGTTAAAAAAGGACAAGTACATTATCAGCGGTTGGCATCATTCTTCACAGCGTCTTATGGTATCAGGTGCGAAAGGTTATATGGATACGGTAGATGGTTTTGGTATAGATGGAGAAAAATGCCATAAAAAGTCGTGGGTAGTCGTCAATGGGAAGAAACAGGATGTTACTTCTAAAGTTATTAGTGAGAAAAAGGCTGCCGCATTGGACTATTATTTGAACGCGTCTGAACATGGGGGGAAGACAATCGTATTCAAAAAGGTAAAATAAGGGTTTATCATTGATGGTAATGATAAGAGGGGATGCAGATGCATTCCCTTTTTATGTTATATGAAATTTTGCTATGACGTAGCGGCTGTCGACAAGAATTGCAAAGCAATTTTTCTTAGGACGCCAGAGCAGGCGGTGGCTTTTTATCCATTGACTTTTTTTCGTAGGAATACTATAATTTATGGATGAATATCTGGGGAGCTGGCAGGCTGAGAGGGATAAAATCCGACCCATGACCTGACGCGGATAATGCCGCCGTAGGGAGTATAGGAATGTAATCTGATATCCTATTTTCAGGAAGATAGTGTATGAAATACAGGATATTGGTTAATGGACTCCAGATAGGATTATCAGAAAATGCTAGTACATTGTTCAAATATATTTTGTAATGCATTATGATAAAGAAATATCTGGGGTTTTTTGTTGTCAATAAGGAACTGTAAAAGCAGCATTTTTCGTTAATTGATCATGCCGCCTGTAGCGGCATAATGGGAAGGGTGAAAGAAAAAAGAGGAAAGGATAATATGCAAACACACATCTTTCACTCTTTGTGTTTGCGCCTCAAATGAAAATGCAAACCTTTTCGCTTGAGGCTTGGTACAAAATATGGAGTATAGCACACAGATGGAAGCGGCACGGAAGGGAATTCAGACAAAGGAACTGACGAAAGTGGCAGAAAAAGAACATATGCAGCCAGACAAGCTGATGGAGCTTGTGGCAAAAGGGCAGGCAATTATCCCTGCAAATAAAATACATACCTGTATTGAGCCATGTGGTATTGGGAACAAACTTTCAACAAAGATTAATGTGAACTTGGGGACTTCCCGCGACTGGACAGACCTTGATATGGAGATGGAAAAAGTAAAAAGTGCAGTTGACATGGGAGCAGAAGCAATTATGGATTTGAGTTCTTTCGGCGATACGCAGAAATTCCGCAAGAAGCTTACAAGTGAATGCCCTGCCGTAATTGGGACAGTGCCAATTTATGACGCTGTGGTATACTACCATAAGCCGTTAAAAGAGATTACGACAGAGGAATGGCTTGCGATTGTGGAGATGCATGCAAAAGATGGCGTTGACTTTATGACAATCCATTGTGGCATTAATAAAGAAACGGCAAGGCGTTTTAAGGAAATGAAACGCTTGACGAATATCGTTTCGCGCGGAGGCTCCATTATATTTGCATGGATGGAAATGACAGGGAAAGAGAATCCATTTTATGAGCATTATGACCGTATTTTGGAAATCTGCAGGGAATATGACGTGACGATGAGCCTTGGGGATGCCTGCAGGCCTGGATGCTTGGAGGACGCCTCTGATATTTCCCAAATCCAGGAGCTGGTTACACTGGGGGAACTGACAAAACGTGCATGGGACAGGGATGTCCAGGTTATGATTGAAGGGCCGGGGCATATGCCATTAGATCAGATAGAGGCAAATATGCGGATTCAGCAGACGATTTGCAAGGGCGCGCCTTTTTATGTGCTGGGGCCTCTTGTAACAGATGTTGCACCAGGGTATGACCATATTACAGCAGCAATTGGTGGTGCGGTTGCCGCAACATATGGGGCGTCCTTTTTGTGTTATGTAACGCCAGCGGAGCATTTGCGCCTTCCGGATGTTGATGATGTAAAAGAAGGGATTATTGCAGCAAAGATTGCAGCGCATGCTGCAGATGTTGCAAAGGGAATCCCAGGGGCAAAGGATTGGGACAGGGAAATGAGCACGGCAAGGAAAAAATTGGACTGGGAAAAGATGTTTGGGCTTGCAATAGACCCTGAAAAGGCAAAAAGATACCGGGAAGGGGCGAAACCAGAGAAAGAAGATACCTGCTCTATGTGCGGCAATTTCTGTGCAGTGAAAAATATGAACCGTATCCTGGATGGGGAGATTGTTTCTATTTATGATGAATAAATAGTGTTGTAATAAAGTATGGTAGATGGTACAATTATAATAATAACAACAGTTGGGGGCAAAATACCATTTGGCCCCAACAGTATTTTTATACAGAAATTATGTTATTCTATATTTTAAATTGATAAAAGAAAAGGAGAAACATCATGTCAGGTCATTCAAAGTTTTCAAATATTAAACATAAGAAGGAGAAAAATGATGCAGCCAAAGGTAAGATTTTTACAATCCTGGGGCGTGAAATTGCAGTGGCAGTGAAGGAAGGCGGGCCAGATCCGGAAAATAACGGTAAGCTCCGTGACATCATTGCAAAAGCAAAGGCGAATAATATGCCGAATGATACAATTGAGCGCGGAATTAAAAAAGCAGCCGGGAATATGGATGCCGTGAATTATGAAGAGGTTACATACGAGGGATATGGGCCAAGCGGTACGGCAATTATTGTAAAGGCGTTGACAGATAATAAAAACCGTACAGCAAGCAATGTGCGCAATGCATTTACAAAAGGAAGCGGAAGTGTTGGGACGCAGGGATGCGTTTCCTATATGTTTGATGAAAAAGGGCAGATTATCATTGATAAAGAAGAATGTGAGATAGAAGCGGATGATTTGATGATGGCTGCTTTGGATGCTGGGGCAGAGGATTTTTCAGAGGAAGAGGATTCTTATGAGATAATTACAGCGCCGGAGGACTTTTCAGCAGTCCATGAAGCCCTAGAGGGGCAGGGGATTATAATGGTAAGCGCAGAAGTAACTATGATTCCACAGAATTATGTTACATTAAGCGATGAAAATGATATAAAACAGCTTCAAAGAACACTGGATTTATTGGATGAAGATGACGATGTGCAAGACGTTTACCATAACTGGGAGGAATAGGCCAGTGATTGCCCTGGCTACAGGTGGTTGTAGCAGGATTAAAATTATTAGATGCAATATAAGAACGAGTTTAGGATAGATTTTTAAACATATTTAAAGATAATTGTGAAAGAAAGGGGGCAAAACTATGATTTTGACGGACAACGATATTAAAAGCCGATGTGTTTCGCCTGGGGATGATATAAATTTTCATCCACTGATTACGAATTTTTCTGACGATAATTTAGGTGCAATATCATATGACCTTTCTATAGAAAGTGTATTGCTTGACGTGTGCAATGAAAAAACAGGTTATGAGCTTGCCCCAGGGGGGTATATTTATGTAAAAATGCAGGAAATGTTAAATATGCCACAAGATATAATTGGAAGGATTGAGGAAAAAAATTCAAGGATGCGTATGGGGCTTGTTGTGTCTGGTCCAACATATCAGCCTGGTCATAAGACTGCAGTTTTTTTGCGGGTACATAATATTTCATCTGATATAATACAATTGAGGAAGGGTATGAAAATAGCTCAGATTGTATTTGAAGAAATAAATCCTTCTCTTGGTAAGAGCTATGCGGATAGAACAAATGCGGCATTTCAAGATGAGTTTGATTATACGGGATATAGCAATTATGAAAATGAATATAAAAAAGAAATTCAAAAAGTGTCTGATATTAAAGAAAGCCTTGAAGACAAGGAAATGCAAATATATGGAAATATTCTTACGTTTATGGGAATATTAATGGGAATTTTTTCTCTGATAACATTGAATTTAGAAGCTTTTTCTAAGACAAAAATAACGATACCGTATATTATTTCAATGAATTTGACAATTGTGTTTGCAATTGAACTGTTGATGAGCATTATACTTATTTTTATAAATAAGAACATAAACAGGAAAAAGGTAATGTTATGCATATTTTTTATTGCAGTGACTCTGGTTTTGCTAATAGGGATTATGTGTTTTGTTTGAAAGAGTATGATTAGAAGCGGGAGTTGCTTTTTAGAGAAAGTTATGGCGTGAGGATGTTATAACAAAAAAAGAATAGCTAAAATACTGATGAAATGGGAATGCGTTTGCATTCCCATTTTTAAATAAAAGAAAAGCAGGGAGAAAAATATTTAAGGATTATTTAATATTTTCTTTGTTATACTTCCATTATAACAAAGGAAAGGAGTAAGGCAATGTATCTGCAAATTCTGAAAAAGGACTTACGGCGGAAAAAGACAATGAACATGATTCTTTTAATTTTCATTATCCTTGCCGCAACGTTACTATTCACAGCCAATCGTAGCGAAATGTAAATAAATAAAAAATATCTTCCA
>CAJUJR010000042.1 GCA_910586605.1 uncultured Lachnospiraceae bacterium
TGCTTATACTTCCTGCATAGAGCGAAGGCTTTGATTGTTCAGCAAGCCCTAATTAACACATAGTTTGACTTGTCTATTTTCCTGATAGCACAGACAAACCGTCACTTTTATAGGTGGCGGTTGTTTTTTTGTATCATAGGATGCTATAATGTTTCTATTCGCTGTTTGTTTTTAATAGATGCTATTCAAAAATCTATAGGAAAAGAGGGGAATAGAATGCCATATAAAATATTGATGGTTGATGATGATACGGAACTTCTTAAAATGCTGAGAAGTTATTTTGAGATGAAAAATTATGAGGTGATTACAGCAGAAAATGGCATAGAAGGATTACAAAAAATAGAATTAAAGCCGGATATTATCTTGCTAGATGTGAATATGCCGCAGGTAGATGGAATTGAGGTTTGCCGCAGAATCCGGGACAAGGTCGCCTGCCCGGTGCTTTTTTTAACTGCAATGGCAGAGGAGCAGGACTGTGTAAATGGGCTGTTGTCAGGCGCGATGATTATATATTAAAGCCGTTCAGCTTAAAAGAGCTGGAAGCGAGGGTTACAGCGCACCTGAAACGGGAGGAGCGGCACAGGGGCAGGGCAGAGTGCCATTTCCAGGGTGAGGTTTTGATTGACTATACAGCAAAAACAGTGCAGGTTGGTTCTTGTGAACTGGAGCTGACAAAGCTGGAATATGGGATTATTGAGTTCCTTTCTTTGAATCAGGGGATGGTTTTTGACAAGGAGAGGATTTATGAAAAAGTATGCGGATATGATGCGGAAGGGGACAGCAGGGTGGTGACAGAACTGGTGCACAGAATCAGGAAAAAGTTCCAGGAGCAGACAGAGACAGAATATATTGAAACAGTATGGGGGATGGGATACCGATGGAAAAAATAAGGAATCTTTCTTTAAGAAAAACATTTGTATTGTATATGGCAGTCAGTTTGATAAGCAGTTTTTTTGTTTCTGCATTTATTGTGAAGGCAGCCGCAAGGGTGCAGGAACAGATTTGGTGGAAGTATACGGATGAAGACATTTATTATGGAATGGAAGAATGGGAGATTATGGAATTTGTGGTAAAGGTTCCCAAGCCGGAAGAGGATGAAATGAAACGGGCAGATTATTATTTATCTGAAGTTTGTGATTTTTTAGAAACATATACGGTATTGGTTTTATCTATTGCAGGAAGCTGTGCCGCAGTTTTCCTTTTTTACAGAAATAAGCTAAAAAGGCCGCTTGCGGAGTTAGGGCAGGCATCCCAAAATATTGCGAACAATAACCTTGATTTTCAGGTTTGTTATGAGAACCGGGATGAGATGGGGAGGCTGTGCCGGGAGTTTGAGAAGATGCGGGGGCAGCTTGCGGAAAATAACCGGGAATTATGGAGAATGATTGAAGATGAAAAGGCGCTTAGGGCGGCGATAGCACATGATATCCGTTCTCCGTTGGCTGTGCTCAGGGGATATCAGGAAATGCTGGCTGAATATCTGCCAAATCACGAAATAGATACTGACAGGGCTTTGGACATGGTATCGGAAAGCCTGAAACAGATTGGGCGGATAGATGTTTTTACAGAGACTATGCGGAAGATGAGCAGTTTGGAAAAGAGGGATTTCATAGCAGAAGAAATTTCGGCAGGGCAATTGAAAGCAGATATACAGGCAGAATTGGAGATTTTAGAAAAAAGGCCTGGGAAAAAAATTGTTTTAAAAATGCCAGTAACAGAGGAGGTGTTCTGTGGGGATAAAGAGATTATTTTAGAGGTTCTGGAGAACCTGCTGGCAAATTCTTTGCGTTATGCAAAAGAGCAGGTGGAAGTCTATGTAGAAGTTTCAGCCTCTGAATTAAAAATCTGTGTCAGGGATGATGGGGCAGGGTTTCAGGAGAGCGGCGAAAAGATAACAAAAGCATTTTATCGGAAAAATGTGAAAGACAGCCTGGAACATGCGGGGATGGGGATGTATCTTAGCAGGCTGTATTGCGAAAAGCACAGGGGGAAATTAATCATAGAAAATAATGAACAGGCCGGGGCTGTAGTGACAGCGGTATTCCGCCAAATTGTATAATTTGGTTTTTGTTGATTTTTTATTGTTATTTGCCATTTATAATGAGGAACTGTTAAGGGATAACTTTTCATTTTGCGCAGAATACAAAGTTAGGAACTGTAATTTGATTAATAGATTACAGCACCTTATTGACAGTTCCTATGGTATCAAGAAGAGGAGGTAAAGCAGAATGGTGCCAATTATAAAGAGGGAAATAATAAATTATTTGAAAAGGCCCCTGTTTTGGCTTGGGATTGCAATTGTTGTTTTTGGGGTATTCCAGAACGTAAGCCCTTATTTGGAGATACATTTTCTGAAAGAGGGGGAAACAATTGTTAACGATTATCCTGATACAGCCTATAAGGGGGATGTAGAGGTATATGAAGGATATGTGCCGTCATCAGAGGAGTATATGCGGAAAAGTTGGGAAAAAAGTATCCGGGAAGTGTTGATTTCAGAATTTCAGATGGATAAAAAAGAGGCAGAAGCTGTTATATCAAAAATGCAGGAAATGGATATAGGACAGGCCGGTGAATATCTTGAAAAAGAATATGGGCTTTATGGGACAGTTGATGCCTGGCAGGATGTTTCTTACCATAAGGGGACAAGGGAAGAAATAAATTCTTATATATCAAAAAAGCTGGAAAAGAAGCCGTTTTCTTATTATTTTTCCAGAAAATTTGCTGACTTTGCGGGATTGTTTATGGGCTTTTTTGCGGTGGTTATGTTATCTGTGCTGTTTTTGCAGGATACCAGGAAAAACACATACGAACTGCTTCATACAAAACCTGTCAGTGCAGGGAAATATGTGGCGGGGAAAATAGCCGGAGGGTTTGCGGTTTGTGCGGCAGTGCTTGTAGCTATGGATATCATTTTCTGGCTCTGCTGTTATATGTATACAAGAGGCAGCGGATTTGAAGTAAGGCTGTTTGATTTTGTGGCGGCAACTGCTATGTATATTTTACCGAATATGTTAATGATTGTAAGCGTATACAGCCTGGTTTCACTGCTGTTTAAAAGCCCGCTCCCTGCAGCGCCGTTTTTAATTCTTTATATAGTATATTCTAATATGGGAAGCAAGAATGCAGAGGGGGTGTATGGATATTATGGCAGGCCGCTTGCGATTATGGTGCGGTTTCCCGGCCAGCTTTTTGATACCGCCCCTCCGCCGCTGGTGCTGCTAAACCAGGGATTTTTGATTTTAGCATCTGCAATTATCATTTTTATCTCAATACAGCTATGGAAAAGGAGGCGGATATAATGGCTTCTGAAATAAAAATTTCCCTGCCTTTATATAAAGTTTTTTATGCAGTATTTTTTGTTGTGGTTTTAAGCATAATCAGGGGAGTGACTTATATCAATGAGATAGGGATTGCATTAGAACCGCCGATGGCAATGCTGGCTGCGGTATTTTGTGCTGATACATATACGCAGGAGATTACAAGCAATAGGTCAGAGATACAGAGGCTGTATCCCATGGTGAAAAGGGTGCGCTCTATCCTGGAAAGATTAGCCGTACAGGGAATTTTCCTGCTGCTTCTTGCAGCGGTGGGGTATGGGCTCTTTTTTGTTTTTCAGTCCCCGCGGGCATTTTTTTACCGGGCAGGCGGTGCAAAAGCTGAAATACAGGAATTTCTCCTGTATCTTGCAGCAATTATAGTAACTATAGGCTTTTTTGGGACTTTATCTAATACGCTGGCTGTTTTTTTCAGTAATGTGTGGATTGGGATTGGTATAAGTCTTGGGATATGGATTGTTTCAAATTCCAGCATTGGCGATAAGTATTTTGGAAGCTGGAATTTATTTTCTTATACATTCAGGGATGTGGAAAGCAGCAGTGATTTCTCTTGGCTTCATGGAAAAGTTGTTTGTATATGTGTTGCTGCAGTCATGTTGGCAGTGCTTCCTAAAATATTGAGGGGCTGCCGTGGGAGCGCTGGCAGGAAAAAGGAGGGGCAAAAGGATGAGTATTAAAATAGAAGATTTAACAGTGGTGTTTAAGAATAGGGTGACGGCAATAAACCATATAAACCTTGAGATTCCCAAAGGGATTTTAGGTCTGCTTGGGGAAAATGGAGCCGGTAAAACTACGCTGATGAGGGTGCTGACAACAATACTGGAGCCTTCTGATGGTACAGTATCTTTTGAGGGGATGTCTTATAATAGTGGAAATTACGCAGAGATACAGGGAAAAATAGGATATCTGCCGCAGGAGATTGAATTATATCCGAATTTGACAGTGCAGGAATGCCTGGAGTATATGGGGGATTTGTCTTGTATTCCCAAAAGAACCTGTAAAGGGCGCATCCAATATTATCTGGAACGCACGAATCTGCTGGAGCAGCGCAAAAAGAAAATGAAACAGCTGTCTGGCGGCATGAAGCGGAGGGTTGGACTTGTTCAGGCGCTTTTAAATGAACCGGAGTTTTTGGTGATAGATGAACCAACAACAGGTTTAGACCCGGAAGAACGTATTCGGATAAGGAATTTGCTGGTGGAATTTTCAGAAAACCGTACTGTTTTGTTTTCTACGCATGTAGTAGAGGATTTGATTGCGACCTGTAACCAAATTGCTGTTATGAAAAAAGGGGAATTCCTTTATTCGGGAAGTATGGAGAAACTGCTGGAACAGGCAAGGGGCCATGTTTGGCTCTGTAAAGCAGTGGATGAAAAGATGGCAAGAGAACTGGAAAAAAATTACCATGTCTCGTCAAAACAATATGTAAATGGCAGCCTGCAAATCAGGCTGATTAGTAAAATGATGCCCCCAATGGAATGTAAACCATGTGAGGCAACGCTTGAGGATGCTTATATTTATATTACAAATTTCTCTGCCTGAACAAGTATTTTTAACAGCTCCTTACTGTGTAAATGGGAAATTAGAGTGTACTTTAAAAAAGTGTAACAGGAAAAATAACTCTTTGGCTAGAAGGAAAAAGGAGGCAGGCCATGATACTTGAAACAGAAAGGATGTATCTGCGGGAATTAAAGCAGGAGGATTTTGAATCCTTGTGTAAAATATTGAAGGATGCAGAAGTTATGTATGCGTATGAAGGGGCGTTTGATGACAGGGAGGTGCAGGAATGGCTGGACAGGCAGATTGCCCGTTACCAAAAGTGGGGATTTGGCTTGTGGGCTGCAGTTCTGAAAGAAACAAATGATATGATTGGACAATGCGGACTGACAATGCAGCCATGGAAAAGCGAAGAGGTTCTCGAAATAGGGTATCTTTTTCAGCGTGCTTTCTGGCATCAGGGATATGCAGCAGAAGCTGCGGCGGCATGTAAAAAGTATGCGTTCAAAGAGCTTGGCGCAACGGAAGTCTGCTCAATTATCAGGGATACTAATATAGCCTCGCAGAAGGTGGCTTTGAGGAATGGCATGACTGGCAGGGATATGTGGACAAAGCATTACCGGGGTGTGGATATGCCCCATACTCGGTATGTGGTTTGCAGATAAAGATATTACTAAGGCGGTTAAATGTCGATGTTTTTACCCGCCTAAATTTTTATCTGCTGTGTTGGTCTACGCTCCGCTGCGGTTCGTGTTTAACTGATGTCCATCGGACATCTAGCACCATCAATTGTTGTAGCTCAATCTTCCGTCTTAGTAGTATGGAAATGTTTGGGTTGGTGGTTGAAAAAATTTGCCCTTGATAGAACACCATAAGGGTAAGAGCAAGGGCAAATGGTTGATTTATTATTAACAATTCACTATGATTAGACATAGATAGTATCCATTATTATGCAATCTTCTGCAGCAGGATGGAGGCATGGTTGACGGCCTGGTTATCAATTCCTGTCCCTGCCAGATAATCTTCAGAAGAGGATTTATTCCGCAGTGTGACGGTTGAGCCTGCGGCAATTGGCGTAAAGAACATGCCCGTTATTTCTGTACGTTCAGTACTTGCAAGTTCATCGGCATAAGTCCCAAAAAACGATAGCGGGTTTTCCAGGCCGTTAATGGCTACTGCATAAGCAATATTGAGCAATTTGGAGGCGGGGCGGATTAGCAGCGAATAGTCTATCCGATAAACGCCGCCTGTATTTACTATAATTTCTGCTGAGTTTGGGATAAATGAGAAATCCCCGGATTGAAATGAAAGCAGGAAATTAACATCTCCTTCTGGCGGGATCGTCTGGTATCCTCCTTGTATAACAGCATTAAAGTATGCTGGTACTATGCCAGGACCCATTGGTCCTTGCGGCCCTGCTTTTCCCTGCGGCCCCATTGTACCTTGCGGCCTGGCTTCCCCCTGCGGCCCGGCTTCCCCTTGTGGCCCGGTAATTCCATGGCAACAGCAATTGCAGCATAATCTGGTACGCTTATTATTCATCTTATTTATTCCTTTCGGCATAAAATAGTGTTTCATATCATTTTATGTATTACCGCATAGTGTGTGAAATCCACGAATAGGTTAAAAATTATTCCACCTGTGTGATTGGACGCTCCAAGGAGCATCCGGCCACACAGGTGGAATTTATTTCACTTTTACAGTTTTTAATTTAGACCAGCCAGAGGTGATTTTCTTATTTTTCCCACTGACTTTAATTGTTTTATAAGTGCGTATCCTGAAATAGTATTTTTTGTTTCGTTTTTTAACTGTAAAGGTTTTTGAGGTTTTATTCTTCTTTGTGAATATGGTCTTTCTTGATTTCTTTGCAAAATTCTTTTTAGAAGAATATTGGATTTCATAGCCTGTTATCTGTTTGGGCTGTTTTTTCCACTTTACAGTGAACCCTTTCTTTGTTGGCATTACCTTAGAGATGGAAGTGCCTTTTGGCGTGATGGTATATGACAGGTGGGAAGTGCCTTCATAATTGCCGTCTAATGTTACCATAACATGGTAAATTCCAGGGTTTTTCATGCCTTTTGCATAGGAAAGAGTGTAGTCTGTATTAAGTTTTAGTGGGGTATTGTTACTGTCCTTTACTGTAACAGGAGGGTGTTGTGTCTTGCCGTTATAAGTGCCTGTTGATTTTGACAGGTGTATGTTATTTACTGCATGAATTTCTGTATTGCTGGTTGGGGCATTGCATACCATACAGTAACAGATAATGCTTCCGTTGCTTTTGGTTGTGGCTTTTTCAGTAATGGGAGTTCCTGGAGTATGCCCGGTTGCCGGTACGATAATGTTATCCTGCATGGTTTCGCTGCACAGCCGGCATTCGGTATGGCCAAGACCGTCCGTGGTACAGCTTGGGGCATGTTCTTTTGTTCCATTAAAAAGGATGTCAGGCGCTTCTTCGCAGGCTTTTCTGGAAATAGTAATGGTAACAGAGGAAGCAATATAATCTGCGGCATTTCCTGCTGTATATTCTGCGGTGGCATTGACGGAACTGCCTGCAGGGATTGTTTTATCGCCGTCTTTTTTGCTCCAGACCCATCCGTTCGGAAGAGGAGCTTCTGAAACTGTTTTTATTGTATTTTCTACCTGCAAAGTCTGCTGCGGCGTATTTGGCGGGACATTTTGCTTAAAAATAGCGGTTAGTGCCCTGTTTCCCTTGGCCGTAAAAGTATATTCTGCATCTGTACTTACCGTTTTTCCATCTTCCGTCCATGCTGTAAAGGTGTATCCTGCATGGGCGACAGCTTTGACAGTGACAGTTTCCCCTGCCTTAGTTTCTATTGATTTGGAAACAGTACCGCTTTTTGCCGGCATAACATCTGTTTTAATGGTAATTAAGTGGTTTTCTGCCGGGACAGATGGTTTCCATGGAGTGGCTGGTTTCCCTGAAGCAGCTGGTTTTTGGATTGCTTCATAGATTTGTTCCAGGGTAACAGCACATGATGGCATAATAAATTGGTTCTCTGTGACAATAATTGTATCAGGCGCTGCTTTCCAGCCTTTAAAGTGCATTCCGTCCGGCGGCGTTTCTGGCGAAAGGGTTACGGTTTCGCCTTCTGCATAATAAGTGGTAGTATTTCCTGACGCTTTTTTTATAGTGACAGGATAGACTAATTGATAAGAAGTATTATATATTTTTTCCCCTCTTTTGATGATTCCGGTACCGGTACAGTTCACATTTCCGGCGTTTTCTGGCAGGATAAGCGTCCCGTTGTTTATAAAAGAGCCGTCTGTAGTATTTAGCTTCATATTGTCTGGTATGGTTAAAACAGCATTTTCATGTACCGTTATGGAAGAGCCGGTTGTGGCAGTGAAAGAGCCTGCCTCTGGGAGGGTTAGGTTTTCGGTAATTTCCATATTTCCATAGAGCTGTCCGGAATCTCCTAAAAATACAATGCAGTCCTCTTTCGGGATTTTTTCATAAGACGCAATGGAATTTGCTGAAATAATGCTGTTTGAAATTGACATGTTTACGCCCATAATGGCGGGATAACTTTCTGAGGTGTTAGAAACAGTTATCTGTGGGGGCTGTGTACTGCCTGCAATATGGATATTCTTTGCATAGAGGCATACAGAATCAGATTTACAAGAAAGCTTGCCGCCGGTAATGTTAATTGTTTCAGATTCCGGATTGTCTAAACCTGCGCCTTGGATAAATATTCCTGCAAAAGCTGAGTTTAGCGTTATATCCCCGCCAGAGATATTGACAGTCTGGTCTTCGGTTGCACCAACGCTTGTGACATAAAAGCCGCATTCGCTTGTGGTGATATCAATTTTTCCTCCGCTTATATTTACCGGGCCTTCAATTGTGTAAATCCCAGAGATTGCAGGGACATCCTCTGGGGTATGGATTTTTAAAGAGCCATCCAGCATAGAAAAGCCGTCCCGTATAACAGCAAGCGGGATGTTAGTTTCAATGCTGCCTGATTCAATGGTAACGCTTCTTCCGCCAAAACCAAAAGGAGAATTTGTTGTTGTTACCGGAGCGCTAGTCCTAATCTGAAGGCTTCCTTCCCCTTCTTCCTTTATGGTATAGTCTCCTACAGTATCTGTGCCGTTGCAAAAAATCATTACATTAAATGCTTGGCTTGTTGTTTCCAGGATGTTTTTCCCTTTCAGGATAATGGTGACATTACAGTTGTTGTTTACTGCATTATCAAAGGACAGGAGGCTTGCGGTATCTGCTCGGATGTAACAGTTTGTCAGTGTCAGTGTGCCGCCTCCTGCTGCATCAGGCTGCCATTCCCAGCCTTCTTCTTCGTTTTTATCTGCGATGCCGGACAATGCCAGGAGTTCTGTCCTGGTTGGGGACAGTGTTTCTTCGGCTGCTTTGGCAGCCACTGGCAGTGTTCCCATAATAATGGCCAGTGATAGTAGTATGCTGATGATTTTTCTTTTCATAAATAATCCGCCTTTCTTAAATTAAATCTTGTAGTTGGATTTTATTATATGCCGATAGGGATTATCAAGGGGAATGGCTATATCGGTTGATTTTTGACTTAATTGGTTTTTGGCTATTGCAGCAGGAGGGTAAAACTTCCCTATTGCATTTCTCTTATGGGACGATGTAGTATATTACTAAGGAACTGTAAATAAATTATTTTATCATTTTGCTTGTCTATTTCTTCGATTGCACATTTCAAAAATCCTCAGCGTAGCCCGCTACGCCTACGTTTTTTGAAATGCACCCTCAAAGAAATATCCAGCGCAAGCTGACAATTAATTTATTTACAGTTCCTAAGGCCGCTGAAAACAGTTTGGTTTTAAGGGAGGTTTGTTACAGGGCAGCGTTTTATGCCTGCTTGCGATAGTTCCTAGGAATGGAGGTTTATGATGAAAATTGCATTGGTTGATGACAATCAGGAAGAACTTGGGATGCTTCTCCAAATGGTGGGGAAACATCTCGATTCTATTGGAAATAGGGAAATTCAGGTCGAAGCGTTTTATAGTGGGAAAGACTTTTTTGCCGTGTGGGAAACAGGGAAATACCAAATGGTTTTCCTGGACATTTACCTGAAGGATTGGTTAGGGATTGACATAGCCCGTAAAATCCGGGAAACAGACCGGGAAGTTTACCTGGTGTTTTGTACCTCAAGCAATGGGTTTGCCAGTGAAAGCTATGAAGTAAATGCCCGGGACTATTTGCTCAAACCGTTTTCGGAGCAGAAAGTAATAAAGCTGCTGCATCAGATGCGCATCCATTGGGAAGAGGGGAAGGGAAGCCAGGTTACTTTGCCGGATGGGCAGGATGTTTTACTGCGGAATATTATATATACAGAATATTCTAACCATATTGTGACATTTCATAATAAAGCTGGGGAAAACACCAGGACGAGAATCTCACATGCAAAGCTGGAAGAAATCTTATGCAGCGTTCCATATTTTTTATGTTGTTTTAAGGGCATAATTGTGAATTTTTATGAAGTCTGCGATTATAACAAAGATGTTTTGATAATGAGCGATGGGAGTAGAGTTCCGGTTAGCCGGAGAAAGGCAAAAGAAGTTGGGGATGCCTGGGTAAAATTCTGTTTTGAACAAATGCGAAAGGAGATTAATAGATAATGTTTCCTTGCTACCGCATTGTTGAAATTATATTGTATTCGTTAATTAATTTTATACCGTTTTTGGTTTTGGCATTATATGCGTTTTATGGAAGCCTGAGGTTTCCCAAACCGATTACTTTGTTTCTGGTGGTGATATTGTCTTTGCTGCAAGCCGGCTGTGGGTTTCTGGCAACACTGCTATTGCCGGAAGAAAAAGGGATGCTTAATGTTCTAAGTACGTCTGTTTATTTTCTGTTTTATTTTATAGCGGTTAAGGCGCATTTGGGGAAAGTGTTATTTACATTGTTAATGCTTTCCAATATTGCAAATCTTGTCGTGGTGCTTTCTAAATGTGCAGAAGGGCTGATATTTCCAGAGACGGCAGCACAGCCATACAGATGGTCATTTTCTGTGGTAATGCTTGCAATGGAGTGTATCTTTCTTATCCCATTGTATTTTTATATTCGCCGTTTTTTTACTGAAATGATGAAAAAAGAGGAAAAACTTTCTGTATGGCGTTATTTATGGGCGATTCCGGCGACATTTTACTTGATTTGGTCTTATCATCTTTATGGTGGCACGCAGAGCGCCCTGGAACAATCGCTGAATCCCGCAAATGCCTTTTTTTTGTTGTGTATTAATTTGGGAGCCTTTCTGGTATATCATATTGTAGTGTGCCTGATGGATGAATATGATAAAAATTTCGCCCTAAAAGCCAAGAATGCCCAGCTTGCCCTGCAAAAACTGCAATATGAGAATATGAAAAATAAGATTTCAGAAACGAGGCAGGCCAGGCACGACCTTCACCATCATATTGCCGTCCTGTCAGGATATCTGCATGATGGAAGATTGGAAGAGCTGGAAAGTTATCTTGCCGGTTACCTAAATTCTATGCCGGATGACAGTTCTATAGTGTTCTGCCAGAATTATGAGGTAAACCTGCTGCTGTGTTATTTTTCACAGCAGGCAAAAGAAAGACAGGTTGATTTTCTGGTACATGCCGATATCCCGGAGAATCTTGGTGTAGATGAAGTTGATATTTCTGTTCTTCTTGGCAATCTACTGGAAAATGCACTGGACGCTTGTATTTTAGAGGAAAATATCCATAAAAAAATTGTTGTAAGAGGACAGACAAAGAATAATACGTTGTTTCTTACGATAGATAATACATTTCATGGGAAGGTTAAAAAAGATAAGAATGGGAGGTATCTTTCTTCAAAGCATGAGGGGGAGGGGATTGGTATTGAATCGGCAAAGCAGATTGTGCTGTGTTACCATGGTATATTCCAAGTAGACTGTGAAGATGGGTTATTCTGTGTGTCTGTTATGCTGCCATTGGACAGGGATTGATGAAATTGTATATAAAACAATGGGATAAATGCTTAAAATTGTTAGATATTACCAATAAAATCTTAAAAATTTCAATGAGAAACGTAAAATATTCTATGTTTTCTTCCGATAGAATCCGATATACTGTCAACATCAACAAAAAACACGCATGAATGCGTGAGAACGGAAGGGAGAAAAAATTATGAAGAAAAAAATTATTTCATTGACAATGGCACTTGTACTTGGCCTTTCGCTTACCGCATGTGGAGACGACAGTGGTTCTAAAGATTCTACATCAGGCGGCAAGTCAGACGCTACATCGGATAAGGGTTCTTCCTCATCAGTGGCGAATAAAGATAAGCCATTGGTTTGGTTTAACCGTCAGCCATCCAACAGTTCTACCGGAGAACTGGATCAGACAGCTTTGAACTTTAATAAGGATACTTATTATGTAGGGTTTGATGCAAACCAGGGCGCTGAACTCCAAGGGACGATGGTTAAGGATTATATCGAGAAAAATATTGATAAAATTGACCGTAATGGAGATGGGGTAATCGGTTATGTGCTTGCTATCGGCGATATTGGGCATAACGATTCTATCGCGCGTACAAGAGGTGTCCGCAAGGCGCTTGGCACAGGCGTTGAAAAAGACGGTGACGTAAATAGCGACCCTGTTGGTACAAATACAGATGGTTCTTCCAAAGCAGTACAGGATGGAAGCCTTGAGATTGGCGGAAAGACATATAAAGTCCGTGAACTTGCTTCCCAGGAAATGAAAAACTCTGCTGGTGCAACATGGGATGCTGCTACTGCTGGTAATGCAATTGGCACATGGTCTTCTTCTTTTGGGAAGGAAATCGATGTTGTTGTATCTAATAATGATGGAATGGGCATGTCAATGTTTAATGCATGGTCTAAAGAACAGAAGGTTCCAACCTTTGGCTACGATGCAAACAACGATGCAGTAGCTGCTATCGCAGACGGTTATGGCGGAACAATCAGCCAGCATGCAGACGTGCAGGCATATCTGACACTCCGCGTCCTCCGTAATGCATTAGATGGGGTAGACATTGATACCGGTATTGGCACAAAAGATGATGCAGGCAACGTTTTATCAGAGGATGTTTATGTATACAAAGAGGATGAACGTTCTTACTATGCTTTGAATGTTGCAGTTACGGCTGATAACTACAATGACTTTACAGACTCTACAAAGGTGTATGAGCCAGTATCCTCCCAGCTTGATGAAGGCGCGCATGCTTCTAAAAAGGTATGGCTGAATATTTACAATGCATCTGATAACTTCTTAAGCTCAACATATCAGCCTCTTCTTCAGAATTATGATGACCTTCTTAATCTTGAGGTTGAATATATTGGTGGTGACGGACAGACAGAATCCAATATTACAAACCGCCTTGGAAACCCGGGACAGTATGATGCATTTGCAATCAATATGGTTAAGACAGACAATGCAGCTTCTTATACAGCTTTGTTAAATCAGTAATTTATAATTAAGCAGGCAAGGTATTAGGGAGAAGAAATTCTCCCTAATCATTATTAGGGACGGCAGATAAATAACCTGTATTTTTTTTTGGGTTATTTTCTGGCAGTTCCTGGATACGGGGTGAAAACTATGGCAGATAAGAAAAATGATACCATCTTATCGATACGGGGCATGAGCAAGTCCTTTGGCAGGAACAGGGTTCTGGACCACATCAATCTGGATGTGAAGGCTGGTACGGTTATGGGGCTGATGGGTGAAAATGGCGCGGGGAAGTCAACAATGATGAAGTGCCTTTTCGGGACGTATCAAAAAGATGAAGGTAAGATTTTGCTGGATGGAAGGGAAGTAAGTTTTTCTGGTCCTAAAGATGCCCTTGAAAACGGCATTGCAATGGTTCATCAGGAGTTAAACCAGTGCTTGGAAAGGAACGTGATTGATAATTTGTTCCTGGGGCGTTATCCGGTTAATTCCGTAGGGGTGGTGGATGAGAGCAGGATGAAAAAGGAAGCTTCCGAGCTGTTCAGAAAACTGGGCATGACGGTAAACCTTACCCAGCCTATGAGGAATATGTCTGTATCACAGAGGCAGATGTGTGAAATTGCCAAAGCAATTTCTTATCATTCTAAGGTTATTGTGCTGGATGAGCCAACTTCTTCTTTGATGGTGCAGGAGGTAGATAAGCTCTTTGAAATGATGCGGATGTTAAAAGAACAGGGAATCGCACTTATTTATATTTCTCATAAAATGGATGAAATCTTTGAAATCTGTGATGAAATATCTGTTCTCCGGGATGGAAACCTGGTTATGACAAAGAACAGCAAAGATACCAATATGAATGAGCTGATAGCGGCTATGGTTGGGCGTTCTCTTGAAAACCGTTTTCCTCCTATGGATAATACGCCTAAGGATGTTGTTTTATCAATTCAGCATCTGTCCACAAAATTTGCACCATATTTGCAGGATATTACTTTTGATGTGAAAGAAGGGGAGATTTTTGGGCTGTACGGCTTGGTTGGCGCAGGGCGTACGGAACTTCTGGAGACAATTTTTGGTGTCAGGACAAGGGCGGCAGGGCGTGTTTACTTTAATAAACGCCTTATGAATTTTACAAATGCAAAGGATGCTATGGATCATGGTTTTGCCATGATTACAGAAGAGCGGAAAGCAAATGGGCTTTTTTTGAAAGGGGATCTGACGTTTAATACGACGATTGCAAATTTGGATCAATATAAGTCCGGTTTGGCACTTTCTGATTCAAAGATGGTAAAGGCGACTGCAAAAGAAATCAAAATTATGCATACAAAGTGCATGGGGCCGGATGATATGATTTCAAGCCTGTCCGGAGGCAATCAGCAGAAGGTTATTATGGGGAAATGGCTGGAACGCAGTCCGCAGGTATTTATGATGGATGAACCAACCAGAGGAATTGATGTTGGTGCTAAGTATGAGATTTATGAGTTAATTATCAATATGGCAAAGAGGGGGAAGACAATTATCGTTGTTTCCTCAGAGATGCCTGAAATCTTGGGAATTACAAACAGGATTGGTGTAATGTCAAATGGACGCCTTTCTGGGATTGTTAATACAAAGGAGACGAACCAGGAGGAGTTATTGAGGCTTAGTGCAAAATACCTATAACGGGGGAGATGAATAGATATGGCGAATGAAAATAGTAAAATTCTCACGGCTGAAAAAGAAAAGCAGCTTCGTCAGCCAATTGAGGATTATGTTGGGAAAATCCAGAAAAAGATAGACAGTCTCAGGGAAGAAGGGACAGATAGGGTGCTTACCCTGCAGAATGATATTGACGGAATAAAAAGAGACCGTGTCCTTACAAAAAGTGAAAGTGAAGCTGCTATTGCAGAGTGCAGGAACAAACTGGAAAAGGCAAAAGAAATTGAGGCAAAACATAAGGATGAGATAGAAAAACTGATTTCTGATGCTGAAAACTATCTGAAAGCCCATTTTGACCAGGAATATTATCAGCCTGTCAAGGCAAGCTGTGAGAGGGAAAAAGAGGCAGTAAAAGAGAGATACAATAAAAAAGTGGCTGAACTGAAGCGAGAACATGCGGCAACGGTTGCGAAGCTTTCTGACCATCAGGAAATAAAGGATGAAAACTATGTCCATAAAAACCGTTTGTTTGATGCAAAAATGAAGCGCGACCAGGAACTCCAGGAAGTGAAAGACAAGAAGCATGATGCATATACCTATAAGTACCATTTGCTTGACTTGCTTCGTATGTCAAAATTCACTTTTATGGAATCTCAGGCGCAGAAATGGGAAAACTATAAATATTCCTTTAACCGCAGGGCGTTTTTGCTGCAGAATGGATTATATATTGCCATTATTTTAATTTTTGTAATGTTGTGTATCATAACGCCAATTATAAAAAATGCGCCGCTGCTTACTTATAACAATGTATTAAATGTCCTTCAGCAGGCTTCTCCAAGGATGTTCCTTGCGTTAGGCGTAGCGGGGCTGATTCTCCTTACCGGTACCGACCTTTCGATTGGCCGTATGGTCGGTATGGGAATGACGACGGCAACCATTATTATGCATCAGGGAATAAATACAGGTTCTGTATTTGGGCATATTTTTGACTTCACGAAGATGCCAATTTTTGCAAGAGTAGTTTTGGCATTGGTAGTATGTATTGTATTATGTACATTCTTTACGACGATTGCAGGTTTCTTCACAGCAAAGTTTAAGATGCACCCATTTATTTCTACAATGGCTAACATGCTTGTGATTTTTGGTCTTGTTACATATGCAACAAAAGGTGTTTCGTTTGGTGCGATAGAGCCGGTAATCCCTAATATGATTATTCCAAAGGTAAACGGGTTCCCAACAATTATCTTATGGGCATTGGCAGCAATTATTATTGTATGGTTTATCTGGAATAAAACAACATTTGGAAAAAATCTGTATGCTGTTGGCGGGAATCCGGAGGCAGCGGCTGTTTCCGGTATTTCTGTATTCCGTGTAACAGTTGGCGCATTTATTATGGCTGGTATTTTATATGGGTTTGGTTCATGGCTTGAGTGTGCAAGAATGGTAGGCTCCGGTTCAGCTGCTTATGGGCAGGGCTGGGAGATGGATGCAATTGCTGCCTGCGTAGTAGGTGGAGTATCCTTTACTGGTGGTATTGGTAAAATTTCTGGTGTGGTAGTTGGTGTATTTATATTTACTGCACTTACCTATTCCCTGACAATTTTGGGAATTGATACAAACCTACAGTTTGTATTCTCAGGTATTATCATTCTTGTGGCAGTAACACTTGACTGTTTGAAGTATGTACAGAAAAAATAGTTTGATAAACACTTCTCAAAAAGGGCCGGGGTTTGTTCCGGCTCTTTTGTGTTTATGGTTCCTTTCAACAGGGAATTATCAATTAATTAAAAACAGGTAGAAATATTTATTGCGGCATGTTAGTATAGTACTATTCATGGCTGATTTCAGAAAAGAACCTGGCCCATTATGCTTGCATGAAATAGGGGGCTATTTAAAGAACCTTAGTAATAACTTCAAACACGTCCTAAATTGGAAAATGGGTGGAGATATGGAGAAAAGTATGGATAAATATAAAGTGCTATTAGTAGATGATGAGGAAGAAGTAATTCAGGTAATTATGAAAAAGATCAATTGGGAGAGGATTGGTTTTTTAGTTGCCGGGTATGCAAATAATGGAATCAGGGCGCTTGAGATGGTGGAGGAAGTTCAGCCGGATGTTATTATGACGGATATTAAAATGCCATTTATGGATGGAATGGAAATGGCTCACCGGATTAGGACAGAATATCCTGCAATTAAGATTCTGTTTTTTACTGGTTTTGATGAATTTGAATATGCAAAAGGGGCAATCCATCTGGAAGCAGAGGAATATATATTAAAGCCTGTGAACTCTGTTGAATTAACAAATGTATTTACGCGGCTTAAAATAAAGCTGGACCAGGAGATTAATGAAAAGCGCAGTGTAGAAATCCTTCAGAAATATTATATGGAATCCCTTCCGCTGTTACAGGCAAATTTTTATTCATCGCTGATAGAGGGGAGAATCCATGAGGAGAAAATCCCACATTATCTCTCGGATTACAGGCTGTCTTTTCCAGGCCCATTTTTTTGCTGCCTTGTCATCCATACATCGTCCAGCCAGATACCAGAAAATATGAATCCCCTTCTTTTATCTACGTCTGTCCATAAACAGGCAAAGGAACGGCTGGCAGAAAAATGGCAGGCAAAATGTTTTTCTTATCTTGGGAATACGGTTTTGCTTCCACAGCTGAAAGTGGAAAATGAAGTTTCGGAATTGACGGATGAGTGCGACCGTTTTTGCAAATATGCCCATAGTATTATAGGAGCGGTAGTTACAATAGGGATTGGACAGGTTTGCAGCGATATCCTTGCATTGTCACAGTCTTATAAAAGTGCAAGGGAGGCAGTGTCCTACCGGGCGATTTATGGTGCTTCCAGGGCAATTAATATGAAAGAAGCTGTCCCAAAGAAGATAGGGAAGCCGGGTCCGGTAAATGATGGGGATTTACCGGGATTATTTAAAGCGATTCGCCTTGGTTCTGAAAATGATGTAAATGAAGCGGCAGAGCGTTACCTAGACCATATGTGTTTTCCGGAGAAATCATTGCAGCAGCATCATGTTGATATGATGGAACTGGTTAGCATATTATATCGGTTTGTAGTAAATAACGATATTGAGGCAGAGGATTTTTCAGGGGATATCAGGAAGCTTTATACGGGGCTTTTAGATTTAGAGCCAGATGCGTTGCGGAAATGGCTGGTGGGGTGCAGCCTTTCTTTTAGGGAAAAGCTAATCCATGCACGGAGCCGTTCAACAAAGTCATTTGTGTCCAGGGCGGAAGAATATGTGCAGAATAATTATGCGGATGAAGAGCTTTCCTTGGATAGCGTCTGTGAAGCCCTTGGGGTGTCAAATTCTTACTTTTCCAGTATATTTAAGAAGGAAACAGGGAATTCGTTTATCAGTTATTTGACAGATTACCGCATGGACCAGGCATCCGCCCAGCTAATTGAGACAAATGAGAAGAGTTATATTATAGCAAAAAATGTAGGCTATGCTGATCCGAATTATTTTAGCTATGTATTTAAAAGACGGTTTGGCGTGTCTCCTTCAAAGTATAGAAGGGAGCATACAGAGAGTGGAAACTAAACGTCTGGAATCTACGAAAAAATTGAAGCCAAGGGGAATGCAGTCGACAATTATGTTAGCGTTTTCTGTGATTTCTGTGTCTATTATGCTTATTCTTGGGATTGTAATGTATATGAAGTTTTCAGCGCTGTCCCAACATGAAATTGTACAAAATACAAAAAAGCTTATGGAGCAGACAGGGGAGAACCTAGAGGATTATCTGGTCAGCATGAGGCAGGTATCTGACGCTGTATATTATAATGTAATTAAAGAAAATGATTTTTCTGGGCAGAATAATAATATCCAGCAGGGGATGAACCTTATCTATGAAGCAAATAGAAATGCATTGCGCAGCATTGCCATATATAACAATTATGGAAGCCTGATGGCGGCTGAGCCGATTGCGCTCCAGAAAGAAGATATTAATGTTACCCGCCAGGACTGGTATGGGCAGGCAATGGAAGAGATGGAGAATATGCATTTTTCAACGCCCCATATCCAGAATCTGTTTGATGATGCTACACGGCGGTATTATTGGGTGATTTCGCTGAGCCGGGTCGTGGAGCTTACGGAAAACGGGAATCCTTTGTATGGTGTGTTGTTGGTTGATATGGACTATTCCAGTATTTCAAGGATGATGAAACAAATTAACGCTTCCAATAATGAGCAGTATTATTATCTGTGTGACAGCAATGGGCAGATTATTTACCATATGAGGCAGATGCAGATAAGCAACGGGATTTCAGATGAAAGCAGTAAAGCAGCCGCCAGGTATAGGGATGGGGTCTATGATGAAACGTTTGAAGGGGAACACAGGAAACTCATTGTAAGGAATATCAGTTATACAGGATGGAAGCTTGTAGGGGTTATCCCGGATTCTGCATTTACACATGGTATGTTAAATATCAAGTATTTTATTGTAATGCTTATTCTCCTGATGGCAATGATGCTGGCTGTAATCCATCGTGTAGTTTCAGAACGGATTTCCAGCCCTATATTAAAACTGAATGATTCTGTAATGGAATATGAGGCAGGGGAAAAGCCGGAGATTTATATTGGCGGTTCCCAGGAAATTAGGCATCTTGGCCATTCAATCCAGCGTTCCTATGAACAGATTGATATTTTGATGCAGAAAATCGTGTTGGAGCAGAATGAACGGAGGAAAAGTGAGCTGGACGCCCTACAGAGCCAGATTAATCCCCATTTTTTATATAATGCCCTGGATTCGATTACCTGGATGGTGGAGGGGGAGCGGAATGACGATGCAGTTTTTATGATATCAGAGCTGGCAAAGCTGTTCCGGATTAGCCTTTCAAAGGGCCGGACAGTGATAAGTGTGCAGGATGAGCTGCAGCATGCAAAGAGCTATATGAATATACAGAAAATCCGGTATAAAAATTGTTTTTCCATTGTTTTTGATGTGGACGCGGAGGTGTATTCCTATTGCTGCGTAAAACTGGTTTTGCAGCCAATTTTAGAAAATGCGATTAATTATGGTGTGGATAGTATGGATGATTGTGGTGAGATTATCGTGGCTGGCAGGAAGAAGGACGGAAATATTATTTTGTCTGTAACAGATAATGGGATTGGCATACCGGAAGATGAAATAGGTTTTCTTTTAACGGATAGTGACAGGGTTCATAAGCATGGTTCCGGCGTTGGGCTTGTGAATGTAAATAACCGGATACAGATTCTTTTTGGGAAAGAATATGGGCTGGCTGTAGAAAGCGAGCTGGACGAGGGGACAACGGTTTCGATTTGTATCCCGGCAGTCCCATATACAGAAGAAAATAGGAAAGTCCTTGAAAAAGGGCATATATATGGGAGGGAAGAATGAGAAAGTTGGGGTACAGAAATGGATGATAGCAGAAAAAGGTTTATCTTTATAGAAGCAGTATTAGCAATAATGGTTCTTGTGCTTGCAGTTGTTATGCTGAAAGAACAGAGAGGGGAAGCAAAACGCAAAGTTTCTGTTATTGTGCAGGATTCGGATAACAGCCAATGGTCGGCATTTCGGTATGGGCTTAAGATGGCGGCAGAAGATCAGGGCATTGAGGTATTTGTTGTTAGTACAGGGGATGGGATGACGGTAGATGAAGAAATTGATGCAGTAAAGTATGAAATTAATCATGGCGCGGATGCAATTATTGTACAGCCTGTTTCTGGTACTGATATGGAAGGGAAGTTAAAAAAACTTGAGAAAAAGGTTCCAGTAATGCTTGTAGGGAATACAGCGTCACATGACAGGGACAGTTCAAAGCTTCCAACTACAGAGCCGGATAATTATGCTATGGGGCAGGCTGTGGCGGAAGAACTGTTAGCAGATTATAATGGAAACCTGAAGGGGAAGGCAATAGGGATTGTTACAGCAGATGGGGGTTCGGAATCTGCTGTCAGCCGTAGGAAAGGGTTCCAGGAGGTTTTGGAAGGTTCAGGCGCTGATATAGCCTGGTCTTTGCATGGGTTTTTTGGGGATTCTGAACAAGGTTCATTGAAAAACCAACCCAGGGCAGATATTGTTGTTGCACTGGATGATGCCAGCCTGACGGCAGCAGGGGAGTATTCTGCTGCGAAAGACCTCCATGGGGCTCTTTTATATGGGATTGGAAATTCTACAGAGGCGGTTTATTATTTGGACACAGGGATTGTGGAATGCCTGGTTGTCCCTGATGAGTTTAGTGCAGGATATCAAAGCTTGACAGAAGTGGCAAAAAGCCTGCAAGGGTATTTCCATAAAATGCAGGATACAATGCTGTCCTATACCGTGCTCCGCAAAGAAGAATTATTTACTGAGAAAAACCAGGAGATTCTTTTTACAATGAGCCAGTAATGGGAAGTAAAACCTGTCAGATGCATAAAAATATTATATGTTGAAAGGAAGGGGATTGTTATGGGGGCAAAAAGAAAAAGGGCGGCAGTGATTCTTTTTGGGATGCTGTTTTTATGTGCATGTGGGAAACAACATCTGCCTTCTACGCAAAAGATCCATATAGGGATAACATATTATAACCAGGGTGATACATTCCTGAATCAATTAATTAGCAGTTTTGGGGAGCAGATTGAAAAGGTAAAATCCGATTATTTGGATATTACGATGACAATCCGGGGGGCATCTAGTTCACAACGGATCCAGGACGACCAGGTAAAAGAGTTGATTGATGCAGGCTGTAATGTGCTCTGTGTTAATTTGGTAGACCGAACAGACCCATCAGAAATAATAGATCTTGCCAAGGAACATGATGTGCCGATTATTTTTTTTAATAGGGAGCCTGTGGCAGAAGATATGCTGCAATGGGACAAATTATATTATGTTGGTGCAGATGCAGAGCAGTCAGGGATGTTACAGGGGGAACTTGCGGTTGACGCCATACTTGAGAATCCCCAAATTGACCGTAACAGGGATGGAAAAATCCAGTTTGTTGTGCTGGAAGGCGAGCCTGGTCATCAGGATGCGATTATCCGTACAGAAAATGCAGTAGATACCCTGAAAAGCAATGGGATTGAACTTGAAAAACTGAGCTGCAGAATTGCAAATTGGAACCGTGCGCAGGCGCAAAGCCGTATGATGCAGATGATAAGCCAGTATCAGAATAAAATTGAACTTGTTTTGGCGAATAATGATGATATGGCCCTTGGCGCTGTGGATGCTTATCAGAAATTAAACTATACAGAGACGGATATCCCTGTATTTTTTGGGATTGATGGTACAGATATCGGATTAGAGGCGGTGTTGGATGAAAGGCTGGCAGGAACAGTCTATAATGATAAGGAGAGCCAGGCAGCGTCTATGGCGAGGCTGGCTGTGGATATTGTTTCAAAGGATGGGGAGGTAAAGAAAGATAAGTACATTTATCTGCCATATTTTAAAGTTACCGGGGAGAATGCTGCCAGCTTTTTGAGAAAAGCGGAGATGAATGGGAAAAAGAAATAGATTTGATAATGGATAAAATGTTTAGCATATGCGGAAATGGGAAAAATAAAATGGTAAGTATTTGATATCTGCTATGTCATAGGAGCAGTTCATAATTTTTTCACAATAATTATTAGCACTCAATCTTGACGAGTGCTAATAATTGTGTTATAACATGTATAGGACAAAGAAAAAGGAGGAATGCGTTATGTTGATGCCGAGTATTTTAAAAGATAATATATTTGATAATTGGATGGATTTTTCGTTTCCTGATATTGACAAAAATCTATATGGGGCATGTTCACAGAATGTGATGAAAACAGATATTAGGGAAACGGAGCAGGGATATGAGCTAGATATTGACTTACCAGGCTTTAAAAAGGAAGAGATTAATGTACAGCTTGAACATGGGCAGTTGACGGTTCAGGCATCAAAAAGCATGGATAAGGATGAAAAGGACAAGGAAGGGAAGTATATCAGAAGAGAGCGTTATGCTGGTGCAATGAGCCGTAGTTTTTATGTTGGTGAGGCAGTTGAAAAAAATGAGATTCGTGCTAAATTTGAAAATGGCATTTTGAAATTGTCTGTTCCAAAGAAGGATTCAAAGGCAGTAGAGGAAAGCAGATATATTTCAATTGAAGGATAATTGATAAATCTGTTTATTGTATGATTTTTAATGCATAAGGCAGCTTTTCAAGGTCAGGGTGATTTTGGGATGCTGCCTTTTACAGAAGGCATGCTTTAGAAAGGAGGAGCATATGAATATTAGCCGTTTTACACAAAAATCACAAGAAGTAATACAGGATATGGAAAAAACAGCGCTAGAGTATGGACATCAGGAAATTGGGCAGGAACATCTGCTTATTTCCCTGATGGATGTGGATGACAGCCTGATCCGTAAACTAATTGAAAAAATGGGGATTGAGCCTGATGTTTTTGACGCCCAGGTAGAGGCTTTGCTCCGTAAAAGGCCAAAGGTACAGGGCGGTGATTTAAGGATTGACAAGTTTTTAAATGAAACCCTGATTTATGCAGAGGATGAGGCAAAGCAGATGGGGGATGAGTATGTTTCTGTAGAACACCTTTTCTTAAGCATGCTTGCACATCCGGGAAAAGAGATAAAGCAGCTTTTAAAAGAATGCAATATTACAAGGGAGCGCTTTTTACAGGTACTGTCACAAGTTCGGGGAAACCAGAAGGTTACAAGCGATAACCCGGAGGCTACTTATGATACTTTGGAAAAATATGGTTCTGATCTTGTGGAACGTGCAAAGAATGGGAAATTAGACCCGGTAATTGGGCGTGATGAAGAAATTCGTAATGTTGTACGCATTCTTTCACGTAAAACAAAAAATAACCCTGTTTTAATCGGTGAGCCGGGCGTTGGGAAAACTGCGGCTGTAGAAGGCCTTGCGCAACGCATTGTGCAAGGGGATGTACCAGAAGGGTTAAAGGATAAAAAGATTTTTGCGCTTGATATGGGGGCATTAGTTGCAGGGGCGAAATACCGCGGCGAGTTTGAGGAACGCTTAAAAGCAGTGTTGGAAGAAGTGAAAAAAAGTGATGGGCAGATTATCCTGTTTATTGATGAGCTTCATACGATTGTTGGGGCAGGGAAGACAGATGGGGCAATGGATGCCGGAAATATGTTAAAGCCGATGTTAGCGCGCGGCGAACTTCACTGTATTGGTGCGACAACTTTGGATGAATACCGTATGTATATTGAAAAAGATCCGGCATTGGAGCGGCGTTTCCAGCCGGTTATGGTAAATGAGCCGACAGTGGAAGATACGGTTTCCATCCTCCGTGGATTAAAAGACCGTTATGAGGTATATCATGGCGTAAAGATTACGGATGCGTCCCTGGTTGCGGCTGCAACGTTGTCTGACCGTTATATTTCTGACCGTTTCCTGCCAGATAAGGCAATAGATTTGGTAGACGAGGCATGTGCAATGATTAAGACAGAACTTGACAGCATGCCGGCGGAGCTGGATGAAATAAGGCGGAAAATAATGCAGATGGAAATTGAAGAAGCTGCATTAAAAAAAGAGACTGACCATTTGTCCCAGGGGCGTCTGGAAAACCTGCAAAGGGAACTTGCAGAGCACAGGGATATATTTAATGCCCAGAAGGCAAAGTGGGATAGTGAAAAGGCATCTGTAGACCAAGTAAATAGGGTAAAAGAGCAGATAGATGAACTGCATACCCAGATGGAAGCCGCAAAACGTGATTATAATTTGAACAAGCTTGCAGAACTGCAATATGGAAGGCTTCCGGAATTGCAAAAACAATTGGAAATCGTGGAAGCAAAGGCAAAGGAAGAAGACCGTACCCTTGTCCAAGAGAGCGTTACAGATGATGAGATTGCTAAAATTATATCCCGCTGGACGGGGATTCCTGTAGCAAAGCTTTCAGAAGGGGAACGGGAAAAAACGCTTCATCTGGAAGAGGAGCTGCATAAACGCGTTATTGGGCAGGAAGAAGGCGTTACGCTTGTTTCTGAGGCAATTCTGCGTTCAAAAGCTGGGATTAAAGACCCGACAAAGCCGATTGGCTCGTTCCTGTTTTTGGGACCGACCGGGGTTGGGAAGACAGAGCTTGCAAAAACGCTGGCGGCAAGCCTTTTTGATGATGAAAATAATATGGTGCGGATAGATATGAGCGAATATATGGAAAAATACAGCGTGGCACGGCTGATTGGCGCGCCTCCGGGATATGTCGGTTATGAAGAGGGAGGCCAGCTTACAGAGGCAGTCCGCAGAAAACCATATTCTGTTATTCTGTTCGATGAAATTGAAAAAGCACACCCGGATGTTTTTAATGTGCTCCTGCAGGTTTTGGATGACGGGCGGATTACGGATTCACAGGGAAGGACAGTAGATTTTAAAAATACGGTTATTATATTGACTTCTAATATTGGTTCCACATATCTTTTGGAAGGCGTTGATGCAAATGGGGAAATCAGTGAGGGTGCAAGGGAAGAAACAATGGCAGATCTGCGCGCAGGTTTCCGGCCTGAATTTTTAAACCGGCTGGACGAAATTATCTTCTTTAAGCCGCTGACAAAAGAGAATATTTCAGGGATTATTTCTATCCTGATGCAGGAGCTTAACGGCCGCCTGGAAGGGAAAGAGCTGTCTGTTGAACTGACGCCTGCCGCAGTTGGCTTTATCGCAGAAGAAGCGTATGAGCCGGCATTTGGCGCAAGGCCATTAAAGAGATATTTGCAGAAAAATGTGGAAACACTTCTTGCAAAGAGGATTTTGGAGGGGAATATTTCTCCTGGGGAAACCCTTTGTATTGATGTAAGGGATGGAAGTTTAATATTTGCAGGGTGATGGTATTTCTATCTATTGGATGAGCCTTGTATACGATGTGGCATTAGTATAATCCACTCTAATTATTGATATCAGTTCTATTGTAAGCATGTCGAAATTTGTCGGATAGTGTAAGGTGATTTGAAGGAAGAATATGGTAAAATATTTATTAACAGTTCCTTAGGGAAGCCTTCACTTCAAAATTAGAAACTAAAAGCAATGAGAAATTAATAGATATTGGAGGGATGCATTATGATAGTAATTTATATTGGTAATTATTTAAAATGTATGGTGGATCAAAGGAAAGAAGATTGTAACAGAGAACCTTCTCATTGCCATATTCAAAGGAATGGCAAACGTGTTGCTCAGGTTTGGTTAAATCCATTAAGGGTTGAAAGAGGCCATACACTTAATAAAAGCGAATTAGAGAAAGTTGTGTCAGTTATTTCTCAGAAACGTTATCTATATAAATTGAGAATGGAATATGAGGCTAATAGAAAAGGAAATATAAATTCTAGTAAAAAAGATATTTATAGAGAATGAGTCAAGCTAGAGCGTGTTTGAAAATTGCTTTTTGCAAGATGTGAAAGAAACGTTAGTTACTATTCACAGCCAATCGTAGCCGGATCTCAATAAAAAATCTCTTCCCCT
>CAJUJR010000043.1 GCA_910586605.1 uncultured Lachnospiraceae bacterium
GGGGGAAGATATTTTTTATTGAGATTTAGCTACGATTGGCTGTGAATAGTAACATATATTTTCCTATAAGTGTATTTTCTAAAATGGATTAAAACCCCTTTGACGCTTTACTTTTTCAGCAAGCTACCTTTTTCCTTTTTTTCTATTATTATTCTGTTTCTGCCCCGATGTCTTTTTCCCTGCCCCTTCCTGTCCGGGCTTTTTTACTTCTGGTTCCTTCTTTTCCGGCTTACCATTCCCTGAAACCTCCTTTTGCTTTTCCTCCTGTTCAGGTTCTGTATCATTGGATTCTTCCTTCTCAGGCTGTCCATCCATGTTCTTATTTTCCTTATTTTCTGTCTTTGGCTGTTCCTCTAGTTCCTGCCCTTCTCCTAACTGCCCTTCCTCTGCCTCACCTGATGGCAGAATCCTCTCCTTTTTCTTTAACAGAAGGATAAGCCCTGCCAAAAGTTTTATGGCAGCCCCCAGATAAAGAGAACTAATCACTGCCCAAAGCACATAATACACATCTGGCACAAACCGTTTCACCATAAAGGATGGCACAACATTAGGAAGGATAAAAATCAATGCTGTTGGCAATACAATATGAATGGCAACGTCGACCGCCAATTCTATTGGGGAAAACCAATCCCTGCAGCGTCTTTTCCACCATACTCCCATTAGGAACACTGGCATCCAAGCCAGTATTACAAGCAGAAGCAGCAAGCCATCCAAAAGCCCATGCCGGAGCAAATATGCATGGCTGTCAATCTCCACAGGCGTATTTCCCATTTCCAGGGAAACAATCCCTTCTTCCATTTTTTCAATCAGGTTCTGCCCTACCAGGAAATCCATAGAATTAAAAAGCATTGTAATCCCAAGATCCTGTTCCGGCAAAAGTACCATCATAGCAGTAAACCCTTCTGTTTTGCCAGAATGGTATAAGATTGCCTGCCCATCCACTTGCTTAGCCATCCAGCCCATGCCATATTCTGCAGTCCCTTCAAAAAAATCATCTTCTACAGAACGGTCCGACGACATATCTGTCCCTTGGTAAAGCATGGCATGGACACTCTCTTCTGAAAGAATACCGCCTCCCTTATTCAGGTACATCTGAAGATATTTTCCCATATCCTTTGCATCAGAAATCAAATATCCTGATGGCGCCTGAATCCAGTCCTCCTCTTTATCATACTGATGTTTTACTGGAAAAGGAAACCCAAAATAATTTTGATAACCTGGAAGCAGCTCCTCGCTCATATCTGCACCTGTACGCATCGAATAAGTAGACGTCATATCCAGCGGGTCCAAAATATTGTCAGATATATACTCCTCATAAGTCAGCCCGGATGCTGCTTCAATAATTTCCCCTAACAGATTATAATTCGCATTCGCATATTCAAACGCCCCCCTCTGTCCATTTCCCTGAAGGGCAGACATCGTCTCTTCTGAGGAAATCCCACTTGTCTGGTGCAGAAGTTCAGAGATTGTAACATCAGAAACAGCCTTATATCCTGTAAGATAGTCCGAAACTTTATCATCCAATGACAGCTCTTCTTCCTCTTGCAAATGCATAATCGCTGCTGCCGTAAAAGACTTTGACAAAGAACCAAGCACATAGTCCGATTCCGGCTCCTGCGCAGCGCCATATGCGGCGCAATACAGCTCCTTTTCTGAACTTACGATTGAAATTCCCATACCAGGGATATTTGCAGCTGACAATGCATTTATAATATAATTTTCCAGCTCTTTCTCCTGAATGCTGTCTGCCTTTCCTCCTATGCTAGTACATAGGGCAGAAACAATACAAACAATCACAGCGATTCCTGCTATCAAATTTTTTCTCATAGGTTTCCTCCACCTTTTACTTTACTTTCGTGCCTATAAAACGATTCAGGCAGCCGGCAACCTCCAGCCGGCGGGGCATAGCCATATTGGGCACAACGCTTCCTTCTGACAATGCACAGATTCCATCCTTTTCTAACAGCTCCATCACAGAATCCAGCAGTTTTTCCATCGGAACCGTCTTGCCGCCATATTTCCTTCTTAAATACTCTAACGCTTTTGCAATTGCAAGCATCTGCTCCCCATCTGTAATCTGCTCCAAATAACGCAGGTCAACTTGTTTTTTATTTACGGAAAACCCATCTGTCCCATTTACTTTTACTTTACTTCTCTCATCGGCACGAGGCAAAAATACCATCCTCTCTTCTGCAACTGCAAGTTTTCCAGTTTCCAGTTCCATCTTTAAAGGAAATGCGCCTGCTGCCTTTTTCGCTTCCTGTGTAATTTCCTTTGGAAGGTAACGGTCCATCTGGATTACCGTATCTGCAACATGGAAAAATGCGCCACAGCTTCCCGCTACGAGGACTGTTGAAACCTCTTTCTCTTCATAGAACTGACGCACCCGCTTAATAAACGGTACAATTGGCTCCTGCTGCGCAGCAATAACCAACTCCATTAATTCATCACGGATCATAAAATTTGTTGCGCTGGTGTCTTCATCAATCAAAAGAAGCCTGCTGCCAGCCTCAACTGCTTCAACCGTATTTGCAGCCTGCGAAGTTGATCCGCTTGCATCCAGTGTAGAAAAACAAACCGTATCCTTTCCATTTGGAAGATTCCTGATAAACAGGCTGATATCTTCCTGATAAACACTCCGCCCATCCTCTGCACGGATTTTCATACCTGTGCTTCCAGTTGCGATATATTCCCTTCCATCCCCTGCAATATGGGGGTATACTGACTTTTCCAAAGTTTTCAGCAGCGTTGATTTCCCATGATAGCCACCACCAACAATTAGTGTAACCCCTTTGGGGATTCCCATTCCGCGGCATTCGCCACGGTGTGGAAGTTCTAAAACAACCTCCAGTGATTCCGGGGACTGGAAAACTACGGCATTTTTCATTGGACGTTCTGATATTCCACTCTCCCTTGGCAAAACAGAACCATTTGCCACAAATGCCACAAGCCCTTTCTCATCCAACTGCCCCCGGATGGCCTTTTGGTCATCCGCAAGCTCCATTGCCTGCTGCAATGCCTTCTGGTCCAGGTTTTTATATAGCCCCGCCCTCTCCACAACAGGCGGCAAAAGTTCAAATAATATCTTTTCCAGCTCGCGTGCATCAATAGAACGGCCTCTTGCCGGAAACCCTACAGAAAAACGGAATAGGACATTCCCGTTCTTTGCATCTACCTGGCAGGCGCTGCGTTCTAAAACCTCTTGCCCTGGACGGCTTACTGCAATCAACCCGCTCTTTCCAGAGCCTTTTGCCTGGAAACTAATTTTTTCCACTCCCTTTGCAAACCCGCGCAATAAAAAATCTTCCAGTGCTGTCCTTCTGTGCTTTTCCCTATAACAATCTGCTGGAAGCCCTGCCGTTTTGCCTAAAATTAAAACATGCAGGCTGGACGGCGATGCAAATGGGTCGCCCTGCACATGGTCAATCCACAGTTCATACGATGAAAAACGGTAATTCCCTTTCAGGCTTTTATATGCTGGATATCCTTTATGGTCTATAGAGCGGATTTGCGACTGTAACTGTTTCATAATTTGCACCAAGCCTCAGGCGAAAATGCTTGCATTTTCATTTGAGGCGCAAACACAAAGGGTGAAAAACATGTGTTTGCATTTTACCCTTTCTTCTATTTTTCTCTCACCCTTTACCTCTTTTCTGCGCTGTTTATTGTACATAACGCAATGTTTGTGTCCCATCGCAGACACAAACTTGCTTTTTACCTCTAAAAATTAGAGCCATTCCAACCCCAATTTTCCACCTCTTCATATTTTACATAGATACGGTTTTGGGGAATCCCCAGTTCTTCCTGGTAAATATCGCAAATTGCGCCTGTCATTTTAGAAAATACATCCGGCGAAGCGCTTCCAAACACCTTTACCTCGACAAATGCCGTTTCCCCATCCTGGTTTCCCTGGAAATATAAATCATATAAGTCCTCAAAACCAACCATCAGCCAGTTTTCTGACTTCCCTGGTATTAATGAAATGGCTTCCCCAAGCTTTGCCTTGACAGCATCCTTTTTCTCCTTACTCATTGCTACACTAACTTTAGAATTAATAAATGGCATAATTTCCTCATTTCTGCGCTGCTTATTGCGCATAATGCAATGTTTGTGCAAGCAGCGCGCAGTCACAAACTTGCCGAGTGAAAAATTTATTTTTCACTCTTCCCTCTTTTCCGTGTTATGATTTCAATACTCCTGTTATGTTATAATAAATAAACTAGCAAGTCAATAAGGAACATTTATCACCAGGGAAAAATTACCGCATATAATAAAAAAACACACAAGAGGTCGAACATTATGTACCTGATATTTGGAATTTTTCTCTTTCTCTGTATTCTCTTTATCCCATTAAACTACTGCCGGAAAAAGAGAATCATCCGCAGGATTTGTGCAATGGACACCTGCGAAAAAATCTGTAAGTTAAACGAAATTTTAGAGCCATTTGGATTTACCTATGAGCATTCACAGGAAATCATTACTTCCAGGCGGGATGCATGGCAAAAACAGTTTGGATACTGCGCCCTCTATGACAAGACAGCCTCAAAATTTGGGATGGTCTTCCACTGCGAACCAATTTATTTCCATTATAGGGAACGCACCTGGATGATTGAGTTCTGGAAAGGGCAGTATGGCGTCAACCTTGGCTGCGAAACTGGCATCTACCATGCAGATACTGTTTTATCCCCTGAACAATATGGGCACACACTGTTCCGCAGTGTCCCAGACAGCCAGATGCTGCCTATGTCAATGTCACTTTACCATAAGGGCAGCCTTATGTTCCAAACCAGCCAAAAACATTGGTGGTTAACCGGATTCCAGACTGGTAAATTCTGCGAACCGGAAAACCTTACAATGTGCGTTTCCATCACCTTCCCAAATGCAGAAATGCTCCAGGCTTTTGTAGGCGGGCTGCTCCACACAGGTTACCAAATCTGCGATTTAAATATCTGTGACCTGACGGTTACTTTTACATTCTGCCTGACGCATACCAAACAGCCTTGCAAATGCAAATGCCTGCTGATTGCGTATGTACAGTGGAAAAACCGGCTTTTCTGCAGATTATTCCAATGGGTTACCAGATGTTTTACCTGTATGCTGGATAAAATCTTATACCTTTACTTTTTCCTGCCAGTTTTCTGCCGCCGTATGCTTCGCCTGAAAAGAAACCGTAAACAAAAATTCCGCCGAAAGGACAGACGCCGTCATGAGTTATGATTCCCGTCTTAACAAATCATTTGAGGGAGCGCTTTTGCTCCCTCTGAACCAAACTTCCAGATATGTTTTAATTAGTGACTGCCACCGTGGGACAGGAAGGGCAAATGACAACTTCCTGAAAAATGAACATCTCTATCTTGCTGCCCTGAAATATTATTACCAGAAAGGATTTACCTACCTGGAACTTGGGGATGGCGATGAACTCTGGGAAAACCGCTCCATACAAAGCATAAAGGAAACACATATGCACAGCTTTGAAATGCTTTCCCGGTTTTATAGCCAAGGCCGGCTGTATATGGTTTATGGAAACCATGATATCGTGAAAAAAAGCCCATCCTTTTCCCGGAAATATTTTAATTCCTATTATTGCGGCAACAAGCTCTGCGAACTTGAGCTCTATCCAGATATTACATTTTACCCTAGCATTATTTTACAAGATACACAAAATAAAAAAGACGTCTACCTGACGCATGGGCATCAGGCAGATGTTTTTAACAGCACCTTTTGGTTTATATCACGCTTTTTAGTGCGTTATGTCTGGAGGCCGTTAGAAAGCCTTGGAATCCCGGACCCTACCAGCGCAGCCAAAAACCATACCAGAAAAAGAAAAACAGAAAAACGTTTAAGCGCATGGGCTAAAGAGCACAGCCATATCCTGATTACAGGCCATACCCATTACCCTATGGTTGGCGGAATAGATTCCCCTTTCTTTAATACAGGAAGCTGTGTACATCCAGCCGGAATCACTGCAATCGAAATAGAAAACCGCTGCATCACCCTTGTAAAGTGGAGCATTGGCACAAGGAATAACCTCGCCCTCTACGTAACAAGGGAAATCCTCGGCAACACTGTCTGTATTGATGAATATTAGCTACTAATTACAGCCAATTTTAAGGTTTGGGACTGCATTTAAGTCCCATCCGCTCCGTTTCCCTGCGATATACCCATAATATCCCTGCACGGCAATCATCGCTGCATTGTCAGTGCAAAAAACAGGAGAAGGGTAATACAATGTAATCCCCTCTTTTTTACACTCTTCTTGCATCCTTTCCCGTAACGAAGTATTTGCAGCAACCCCTCCTGCAACGGCAATCCTCTTTTCCCCAAGCTTCTTTGCCGCGGCAACAGCCCGTTCCACTAAAACATCAACCACTGCTTTCTGGAAAGAGGCGGCAACGTCCGCCTGCACAATTTCCTGCCCTTTCATTTCACATTGGTTCAGATAATTTAATACGGCTGATTTTACCCCAGAAAAACTAAAGTCAAACTCTGCGCCTGCAATCTTTGCATGGGGAAATGCAATTGCATCCGGATTCCCTGCCTTTGCTGTTTTATCAATCTTTGGCCCGCCTGGGTAGCCAAGCCCTATTGCCCTGGCTACCTTATCAAACGCCTCGCCTGCCGCATCATCATGCGTACAGCCAATCACCTCAAACGTATTATACTCCCTGACCTGTACTAGGTGGGTGTGTCCCCCTGAAACAACCAGGCAAAGAAATGGCGGTTCTAAATCTGGATGCTCAATATAATTTGCTGCTATATGCCCTTCAATATGGTGCACTCCGACTAATGGCTTTTGCGCTGCATACGCAATTGCCTTTGCTTCCCCAACGCCTACCAAAAGGGCCCCTACCAGCCCTGGGCCATATGTTACACTAATCGCATCGACTTCGCTCAAGGTAACCCCTGCTTCTGAAAGGGATTCTTCAATTACCTGGTTGATTTTTTCCATATGCTTCCTAGAAGCAATCTCAGGCACAACGCCCCCATACAAAGTATGGATATCTATTTGTGATGAAATAACATTGGAAAGCACCTGCCGCCCATTTTTTACAACTGCAGCTGCTGTTTCGTCACAGGAACTTTCAATTCCCAAAACCAATATGTCCTGCATATCTGCCCCCATTTATTTTTTCTTCTCTTTCTTATAAGTCACGCCAACCTTCGCCGCCTCATCTGCGTTAGTAAGCTGCCAGCCTAGTATTTTCCATTTATTCTGGCTGTCCCGGCGGCACATGAACTTCTCATAAACCTGTTTCCTAACATCATTTTCCCTAATCAGGCAGAACGTAATTATGGTAGCGCACTCTTTCCCATCTAACTCCACAACATTAACCGTGTCATTTGTCTGGACAATACAGACGCTGCTGATAGCACGGCCTGCCTTCTCTTTGTCATCCTTAAAATTTTTAAGCATCTCTTCAAAAGAGTTTTTATCCTGTGCAAGCAATTCCTCATCATAGAGCAGCCGGAGTTGCTTTAATAACCCCTCAAAATCAGAATCGCTGATACCTCCTTCATTATACATACAGCGGTTCAGCCTCCAGTACAATTTTAATACTTCTGTCGGCGTCTCGGGATATTTCAGTTCCAAATCCTTTGCCAGAAGCTTCCCCACTTCTGAGCTTGGGAGCGCCTCTTCTTCCTGCGCTTTCTTCTCTGCCTGACGGTTCATTGCAAAATAAATCCCTGTTACTGCTGCAGCTACTACGATAATTGCCACAAATGCCCCTATAATCTTCTTTGTCATCTTATCCATATCTTTCCCTCCATTCCTGTATGGCTTCAACCCTTTCTCCCAAATTATTCTTCTGGGAACTCCAATGTGCAGCTTTTTCCATCTTTTCCTGGAAATGTCTGCGGAAAAACTTTTCTAACCTGCCGCATATAATTCTCCGGCTGCAACATGGATGGGCTGTAATGTGTAAGCCACATTTCCTTAACCTTTGCCGCCTTCGCCACCTCTGCCGCCTCATAAAATGTCATATGCTTTTTTTCTGCTGCCTTTTCTTGCTTATCTTTCTCACCATACATCCCTTCGCATATCAGCAAATCAGAATCCACAGCGTTTTCAACCAGGCTCTGCGTCGGCCTGGTATCTGTGCAATACGTCAGCTTAATCCCCTGCCTTGCAGGCCCAATTACCATCTCCGGCGTATACACCCTTCCCTCCTGCTCAATTACCTCCCCCTTTTGCAAACGGCTCCATAGTTTCATCGGCACTTGGTTTTCCTGTGCCTTTTCCACAAAAAATCTACCTCCCCTTGGAACGGCTATGCTGTACCCATAACATACAACATTGTGGTTTACACGGAATGCCTTTAATTGGTATCCATTGATTTCTATCTCCTCTTCCGGCTTCTCCAGTTCATGGAAATGAATAGGAAAGGGAAGCCCCGGCGCAATAATGCGCAAGCTGTTTACCACCTTCTCCAGCCCCTTAGGTCCAATCAGGGTAACCGGGCTTGTCTTATCTGAATTTCCCATAGAAAGCAACAGCCCTGGAAGCCCTCCAATGTGGTCCCCATGATAATGTGTAAAGCAGATTGTATCAATTGGATTCATGCTCCAGCCCTTTTGCCGGATTGCAACCTGCGTACCTTCCCCACAATCAATCAGAAGGCTGCTTCCTCCTAACCTCGCCATCAATGATGTCAGCCAGCGCCCAGGAAGCGGCATCATGCCTCCTGTCCCCAATAAACACACATCTAACATATCCTTAAACATCCTTTCACATTAAAAAGCATACCACCACGTTACAGCGCAGTTTCCTATTACATAAAAAATCGGTGACATATAATATCACCGATTAGTATAACACACTCTAAATTATTTTCCAAATGTTTCCAATTAAAGTTCCAATACCTCTGTTATTTCAGGAGGAATCACAAAAGACGAAACCATTTTGTCATAGCAGTCTTCACACATAATAAAAGAATGCAGCGTAACATCTTTTTTGGAAAAATATCCCCACTCTTTCTTCCCTTCAAAAACATCCTCCCGCAAGATATTATTTTCCATCTGTATCTTTTTACCACATGCGTTGCAAAAAAGTTCTTTCCTCGCCCTCATCTGCCGTCCCTCCGTTTTCTTTTCATACGGTATGCACTCTGCCCCTTCTTTGCAGCTGCCAACACCTAGAAAAAGTATAACGGAAAATTCTCTATTTGTATAGTGGAAAAGGCTGGAATAGGGGCAACAGCATTTTTAGTGTTACTCTCCAAACACGCGCTAGCAGCCACTTTACATTCAAAGATAATTGCCCGTCCTTTTCTTATCTTTTGTGTTATAGATTGTGGTATACCAGCTTCCCGCATTGATTTATCAAGTTTCTCTTTTTGTACAATCCACTTTTGCATATATGGTTGATTACTGTGATATCAATTTCCCAAATCACTTCTGCTTCCACAGTAATGCTCAAACCATCCTATCTGTTCTCCGCATTCACAAACAATTTCATACCATTTATTACCACTCCGATGCACCATCCAAGAGACAAAAGTGCCGTTTTACTTAATCCACACATAATATTGCTATGTTAAAAACTTCTTATTCGATTATAATGTATAGAAATTTTATAATATTTTCCTCAAAAAATTTTTTCTCATTTGTAAAATCAACCTTGAATTCCTTTCCATGTGATATGTATAAGCAGCATATTCGGGCTTCATCCCAAGAATATTCAGGTATGCTAACATAAAAGCCACCAACTCCTGTTTATAGGTATAGTCAACAACGGTCGTTACCACCACGTCATCCAATCGCTATTTAACATTAGCTTGTAGCTCCATACATTTTATAATTATCAGGATCAAGCATATCAATGATATATTGTTGTCCACAGACCACTTATACCAATATGGGTCTCCCATCCAGTTTTGTTTTTGCTGAGTATTTCATATAACCCTCTCCAAGATAAATAGTATTTAATCGTCATATTTGTATATCACTTTTCCTCAATCGATTTTATCTGTTCCGCCGCATTAAGAACATTCAACTGATACTCTGCAATTTCCTTTAAAATCTGAAATCTTTCTGCCTTATTTCTACCTTCACGAATCATTTGTGCATTATGTGTTTCCAAATTAGACAAAACTGTAAGTTCATTTATTGAAGCAAAATCTCTTACATTATTCTTTTTTGCTAATTCAGGATTTTCATCCCTCCATGCTTTTGCAGTAAATCCGAACAATGCAACATTCAAAATATCCGCTTCCTCTGCATATACCAGCCACTCCAGATTTTCTTTATAATTTTCTGATGGAATCAAATAATTTTTAACTGCATCCGTTTGGATTAAATAATTGTTTTTAGACAGAAATCTTTTTGCATCCCATACAATTTTCTTTGCATCATTCTCCACCTCTTTCAACCTTTGAAATTCTTTGATCAAATATAGTTTAAAAACAGAGCTGATCGCCGAAGCAAATTCAAATGCAATATCTTTATGCGCATACGTTCCTCCATATTTTCCACGTTTCACAAATAATCCTATCGCTTCTGTCTTTTCAATCCATTCCGAAACACTTAGTACAAATGTATGTAAACCTGCTTCGCTTTTAAAGTGGTCGAATTCGACCACTTTAAAGGCAGGATTATAGATCTGTTCCCACGTACCTAAAAATTCCAAAGTTGCTCTGTTCCGCATCCAGTTTTTTACAACATCTGCTCCTCGGGACTCACCGACTTTGGCTTTTGCAATATCAGTAATACAGATATAATCATCAAAATTTTCCTCTGAAACAGTAACATTGATGTTTTGCACCACAATTACTTTATTTTTTCCCATCCCTCTCCTCCCGTATCGCCTTAATGAAAATCCTATTTCATTTATAAAAGCAAAAAAATCTTTTTAACATGCTTTGAGCCAATGTTTTCCCAAAACGCCTTGGCCTTGTAAACAAATACTGTATTAATCTCCTGTTCCAGTATATCCCTTATCAGCAGGTATTATCTATATAATAGTACCCATTGTCCACCATCTTTTTGTAAAATTCAACCCCGATGGGGATTGGGCTTCGATGTCCCATACAAGGCACCTCCTTTTACCTTCCTGCTATCCCATACCGCATTACTATTGCATCTTCTGTGGGGGCACGGTAATACCCCTTCCGTATGCCTGTTTTTTGAAAGCCAAACTTTTCATATAGGGCAAATGCAGCCTGATTACTTTCCCGCACCTCCAGGAATATTTCTTCTGCCCCTCTTCCTATTGCTGAGTGGATAGCCTTTTCCAGAAGCCTCCTGCCAATCCCCTGCCTGCGGCAAGAAGGCAATACTGCCATATTGCACAAGTCCCCGGTCTCAGCAGAAAGCCAGACGCCACAATAACCGATAATCCCCATTTCTTCCTCTGCTACAAAATAAACCGTATATTCTGACTGCAAGGCATCCTGAAAGCTTTTTTTACTCCAGGGGTTAGAAAAAATTTCCTGTTCAAGCATTGCTACCGCATCAACATCCTGTCCCTGCATCTGGCGTATCATCCAAGCTTCCCTCCATCTGTCTTGGCACTGTTTTCCGAAAGCCGTTTTGCCCGTTCCCTCTCAGCTTGGGACTGGCGCAAATAAACTGGCACATGCTCTTTCGCATCTATCCCTTTTCCCTGCTGTAGATAAACAGCGCCTAAAGCAGCAATGGAGGCGGCACTCTGCCTGTTTAAGTGCAGCGGTACAATATCAAATACTATATTCGTTTCCTTTTGCAGCACCTGGCTATAAACCGCCGTCCCATCTCCCAAGTAATGTACCTTTTCCCCTAATTCATTGACTCTCTGGATTACCTCTGATATATCAGCCGCTGTCTGTCCCCAAATGCATTCCAACGCCCCATCCTCCCCAAAACGGTATATTCCTGTATATACCTGGTTTCTCCGGGCATCCATAAGCGGGCAGATTATCCCATCTGCATACGCAAGACGATATGCAAGCCCTTCAAGCGTCGGCACCGGAACAACAGGTTTCCCCAATGCAAGCGCCATCCCTTTTGCCGTTGATGAACCAATCCTAAGCCCTGTAAAAGACCCTGGACCTGCAGATACTGCAATTCCGTCAAGTTCTTCCAATCCAATCCCCGACATAGCGACTGCCTGGTCAATCATTGGCAGAAGTGTCTGTGAGTGTGTCTGCTTATTATTTACTGTAAATTCTGAAACAAGTATATCACCTGCCACAATCGCAGCCGATGCAACCAAGCCAGAACTTTCTATTCCTAAAATTTTCATATTATGTCCATTCCTTCTATTACAATTTCCCGATAGTCAAACCCTTTTTCTAGGTTCTTTGCAATTGTTACTGTAACTGCTTTATCTGGAAGGATTTCCTGTATCAGCCCTGCCCATTCCACCAGGCAGGCGCCATCCCCGTAAAAATAGTCCTCATATCCAATCTCTTCCATTTCTTCTATATCTGCAATCCGGTATACGTCAAAATGGTAAAATGGAAGCCTCCCCCCTTCATATACCTGCAATATCGTAAAAGTAGGGCTGGAAACTGGCTCTGTTATACCAAGCCCCTCTCCAATCCCTTTAGAAAAAACGGTTTTCCCAACTCCCAAATCACCATTTAACAAAATAACGTCCCCAGCTTTGCATGACTTCCCAAGCTTGCTGCCAAGCAGCAAAGTTTCCTTTGCAGACCAGCTTTCATATACCTGCCTACTCACGGCCTGTCCCCTCCTCTGCTATTTCCTCTTCCTCTGGAACATAATCTTTGTACTTTTCCATCTGCCCCCTAATAAACGAGCAAATTTCATTATATTTCCCCCCACACTGCCCCTCCGGGAAAATAAATGCCCGTACAGGCGACATATACAGATAAACTCCCTTTTTGGCATAAACAGCCTTGCGTATGTCATACCATTTCACCTGTACTTCCTGTCCATCCTGGCTGACACAGATTCCATCCTCTGACAAAATATAATGGAGCGCTGCATTAATATTTTCACTTCTCTTAATCTGCATCTTGCATTTTGCATAAAGCATCAATGGCTGGATAATTGTAAATAAAGCAGCAACAAAAACCAACAGCAGGCTTGTTGTCGCCGAGAAACTGCCAAGCGTCGCCAGGCATGTAACTAAAGCGGCAAAGCTGATAAACAAGCTGAAAATCCCAGATATACTGTAATATGTATGGCGCAGTGTAAAAGAAAACAGCTCTCTTGTCTGTAGTGTTACATCAAAATCAATATCCTTCATATCATTCCATTCCTTTTCTCGTTACTATTTTATTTATTATATCAAAAGAAATAAAAAAAACAATATACGAACCTGCCTGTTTTATGGTATGATGAATATACTGTTAAATGATAAGTGTTGTATAAGGGGGCAGTCTATGGAAAATTTTAAATCAAATATGTATTTACCACAATCTTCCCTGACAGCGCAGAGTGAAGGAACACCAGCAAAAACATTAACCGCAAAAAGCGGGGAAGAACGTTCAGATACCTTAAATGCCATACAGGATGAAGAAGAGCGCACCGAAGCCCTTGTTGCAATCCAAAATGAAGCAGAGCAGACAAAAGCCATCACCAGGCAGAAAACCGAGACAATATCGCCGGAAGAATTATATTCCCGGCAAAATGAAATAGAACAATTAAAAGAAAGAATTGAGGAAGAACTGGACTTTGAAAAGCTTACTGAACTATGTGAGCATTTAAGAAATGCCGTCCGTGGAATCTTGAATTCCTGCGGCATGTATTTCCGAATATTTTCCAGGGTAAAATCCGTCCAGTCAATTGCTGAAAAAATCAACCGCGGTAAATATGGCTCAGAAGAAAACCAAAAAAAAATACAGGATCTTCTGGGCTTGCGTGTCGTGCTTTATTACTACGATGACTTAAGTATCTGCCGGGATATTATGGAACGGACATTCCAAATGCTGGATGACTGGTCCCGCCCAAAATACAGTGCAGACGAATTCCGGGCGACAAAAATCAACGGCGTTTTTCGTTTTCCACAGGAATATTTTGCCCTCTATAAAAAAAATTTATGGAAGCTTCCCATCGACACTACTTTTGAAATCCAGTTCCGTACTGTATTTTTTGAAGGCTGGCATGAAATCGAACATGACATGCGGTACAAAAGCATCCTGTCGGATGATGAATTCTGGAAAGGCAGCGAAGAACTTTCCCGTATTTTAAACTGCATCCTTGCAAACCTTGAACTAAGCGATTGGTCTTTAGTCCAGCTTTTTGACCAACTTTCCTACAACCACTATAAACGTGCAAACTGGGAACTTATGTTAAAAAGCAAATACAGGATTAAAATGAGTGGTAGCGATACTTTGGATTACCGGATTCTTGAAATATTTGACCAGGACCGGGAAGTTGCCAAACAATTTTTTAAAGCTTCCAGAAGACGCCTGATTTACGAGCTTCTAAAACTGGACACCCCTCACATTAGCTATAACCTAATTATACAGTTAATCAATAACAGCGTTGTCCACAATGAAGAAATCACCCAAATCTGCAAAACACTGACATTAGGCCGGGATGACAAAGTCTACCAGAAAAGCACGGCTGCCCGCCTTGAGTCAAACCTTCTGTTCCAGTTAGAGCAGCCGCTCCTCCATAAGCCTTCCCGAATACTGGAAGCAGAGTTTAACAGCGCTGCGATGATTTTATACAAATGGGCGCGTTTTAAATTAAACCCTGTGTTTGAGGATATACCACCTGTACTATGTTCCTATAAAAACCACCTTCCCGGCTATCAGCTGGAAATTAAATTCCAGCCTGACAGCCTCTCATTTCAGATGAAAATGCATTATATCGACTCCAAATCTGTCGGCACACTTTGGCATGTCCACTCGTCCATTGCACTGTTTGATGATGGAAAACTGCATTTTTATCATATGACCTCCTGCGATATGCCAAGAGGGGTTTCCCAACAGTCGAATTTCTGCCGCCCATCCTTTTTACCAGATTTATCCCATAAGGTCGGCATTACAGACGTTGAGCGGCTCAATAATAAGGCTCAATTTGTTGCAAGCTCCGAGCAATTCAGGAAATTCACAGCGCTGGTAAGCTCCAAGGAACGCCGCCTTCCTGTAATCGCTATTGTGCAGCATACTTCTGATGCACCCGAAGGCAGGACAGCATCTTACCATGACTATGACATGAATACCTTTACAATTAATGGCACGCGCCTTGCAAAAGTAATCGGACATTATTCCCATGTCTATATGGTAGACTATAGCCTGACAGATGCATTTGGTCATTTCTTTGAAATAAACAGTGAAAATGCCCTTGGCTGTATCTGCATATTCTGGCCATACTACTATAACAAAGAAAATGACCTTTTTACCCGGAAAATGGTAATTGACACACAGTTTGACTTTAACCGGTTTGCCTTCCATGATGAAAACATCTATGAAAAAGCTTTCCGCCACAAACTGGTTCAGATTATAAAAAATGACAATGTAAGCCACTAGATCGTGTTTGAAAATTGCTTTTTGCACCATTTTCAAGAAAGGAGATGCCGCTATGCAAACAGCAACACAGCTGGAAACAATTAACATAACGCTGGAACAATATGAATCCCTTCCAGAAAATACCAGGGCAGAAGTTTTTGATGGGCAGGTTTACTATATGGCAAGCCCTGCCCAAATACATCAGGAACTCCTTACAGAACTTCTTATCACAATCCACTCCTATCTCAGACAGAAAGGAAACATATGCCAGGTATTCCCTGCCCCATTCGATGTAAAGCTCTCTGACAGCCCCCTTACCATTGTGCAGCCTGATATCTTGGTAGTATGTGATAAAAACAAATTGGATGGAAAACGCTGCAATGGCGCTCCTGATTTTATAATTGAAATTATATCCCCTGGCAACCAATCGGATGATTACATCCGTAAACTCTATTACTATAAAAATGCCGGGGTACGTGAATATTGGATTGTAGACCCTTACCGCAAAACCGTAACTGTCAATTACTTTGAAGGGGATTTGCTGACAATCCAATATCCATTTGATTCTGTAATCAAGGTAAATATTTATGATGACTTAGAAATTAATTTTTCAGGCTTGGAACGCATTTAAAATATAAATACTATACTGCCTTTTTCCCCAGAAGATACGTAATAAACTGCTGGGCAGTACGTCCAGAAATCCCACCGTGGCTCATTTCCCACTTATTTGCTTCTGCACAGAGTTCTTCCTCCGAAAGAGTAATTTCAGGATAACGTCTTGCAAGCGTTGTCACAATATGGAAATATTCCTTCTGGGATGGTTTATAATACCCAATCGTTACGCCAAAGCGTGCAACAAGGGAAAGCTTTTCTTGCATTGTATCAGAGCGGTGCAATTCATCCTGGGACATATCAGAACGGTCGCTCCATGTTTCCCGGATTAAATGGCGGCGGTTTGAAGTTGCATAAATTAATACATTCTCCGGTTTTGTCTCTAAGCCGCCCTCAATCACTGCCTTTAAATACTTATATTCAATTTCAAATTCCTCAAAAGACAGATCATCCATATATATTACAAAACGGTAATTCCTGTTTTTTATTTCAGAAATAACTTTTGATAAGTTCTTAAACTCATGCTTATAGATTTCAATCATACGCAGCCCACGGCTGTAATACTGGTTTAATATCGCCTTAATGCTGGTTGATTTCCCTGTGCCAGCATCGCCAAACAACAGTACATTATTTGCTTTGCGCCCCTCTACAAACGCCTCCGTGTTGGCAATCAGCTTTTCTTTCTGCAATTCATAGCCAACCAAATCATCCAACGTCATATCGCCTGTTGTCGTAATTGGGCTTAAAATGCTGCCGCCCTCCTGTTCTGAAATACGGAATGCCTTATTTAGGCCGATTTTCCCAACGCCATATTCTTTATAGAACCTGGTAATAATCCGATAAAGCTCTTCCTCACTCTCCACCTTTTCAATTAGGCTGCTAAGCTTCTGTACCTTTTCACTGACGCTTTTATTAAAAATCTGTTCACTTTTTACCACTGCTTTATAATTCGTAATAATTGAAAAGCACTGGATATCAAGTTCTTTTTCCATTTCAGAAAAATCATAATCAAACAATTTTTTAAAGATTGCAAAATCATTTTTCGCAAATTCATTTACTGTCCCTTCATTTGCACCCACTTTTTCAGAAACAAGGGAAAATGGATTTTCCGTCATTGCCAACAGAAACGCAAGATAATTATGCCACAAATTCCTGTCAAATCCATAGCGGGTAGAAATGTCCAACAAACGGTTGATTTCTGTATAAATCTCAGTAACGATATCCTCTTTTCTGTATTCCCCTGATACAAACTGCTGACAGATCTCCGACAGCCGGAATAGGATACTGCCTTTCCCAATATTCCGGTAAACAATAAGCTTTGATGTTAAACGGTACATCCCCTTGCGCCTCCTTCTACATTTTTTCCGGTGCTTCAAGACCAAGCAAATCAATGCCTGTTTCCAGTGCCCTCCCTACCAATTGGCTTAATAGGATATAAGAAGCACGGACTTTTTCATCCTCATTGGTTATAATTTTATTATCATGGTAAAACTTATTAAATGCATCAGAAAGTTCATAGACAAACTGGCAGATTTTATGCGGAGCCTGTTCAGCATATGCTGCTTCTACTGTTTCGCTCCACTTAGCAATGGACAGCATAACATCTGTTTGGCTTTTATTTTCTGGTGGAAGGATTACCGCATCCTCATCAACCACAATATCCTGCTCAGCTAATTTATTCATCAAGGACTTAATCCTGACAATAGTATACAAAATATATGGTCCAGTATTTCCCTCAAAAGAAGTGAAACGCTCCATATCAAAAATATAATCCTTCGCAACCTGGTTGCTTAAATCCCCATATTTAATAGCAGCTAACGCAACCTTTTCTGCCGCATCCTTTTTATCTTCCTCTGCCATTTCACGGTCTGCCATCTTATTAGAAACCTCTTTCACCACATCAGAAAGCAACGCTTCCAGCCGCAAGACGCCGCCGTCACGCGTTTTAAACGGCTTCCCATCCTGCCCGTTCATCGTCCCATTCCCAACAAAAACCAGCTCTACCTCTTCCCCAATAATCTTTGTCTTCCGGGCACAGCGGAATACTTGCTCAAAATACAGCGCCTGACGTTTATCCACCACATAAATAATCTTCTGTGGATTAAATAATTTCCGCCGTTCTACAATCGTAGCCAAATCTGTCGTATTATAGAGAGTTGCACCATTCGATTTTAAAATCATACATGGAGGAACTTCTTTTGTATCCGTTTCCTCCTTAACATCCACAACAAGCGCCCCCTCGTCAATATGGGCATAGCCTCCATCTTTCATCTGCTGCACCATATCTGGAATATATGGCTGTGCGTCCGACTCTTTTTTCCAAAGGTCAAACTCTACATCCAACTTATTGTATACCCTTTTTAAATCAGCTACTGATACATTGATGATATGCTGCCAGATTGCCAGATATCCCCTGTTTCCCGCCTGTAACTGTGCTGTCGCCTCTTGCGCCTCTTCCTTATACTCTTCATGCTCTTTAGAATAACCACTGGCATATGGATAAATCTCCTCAAGGTCTGCCATCGTAAATGGAGGCTCTTCCGGGTATTCCCCTGTATACCCATCATCAAAATAAACCAACTCTGGTTTACGGTGCTTTAACTCTGTAATAATAAGCCCAATCTGCAGCCCCCAATCCCCAAGATGCACATCGCCAATCACATGGTATCCAAGATACCTTGCTGTCCTTTTAATACTTTCCCCAATAATTGCAGGGCGCAAATGCCCAACATGGAGCGGTTTTGCTACATTAGCTCCACCATAATCAATTATAATTGTTTTATCTTTTTTAGAGACATCACACCCAAAACTTTCACTTTCCGCCATCCGGTTCATATAATTCCCCAAAAACTCAGCACTAACTGTCATATTAATAAATCCTGGAGCCTGTGCTGTTACTTCTGAAAAAACAGGATTTCCTTCCAGATTCCGGGTTACTTCTCCTGCCATTACAACAGGCGCTTTATGGTACTCCTTTGCAGCCGCCAATGCGCCATTACACTGAAACTGGCACAAATCCGGGCGGTTTGACACAGTAACCTTTGCATATTTTTTATCATACCCTGCCTTTTCAAAAGCATCGCTTAACTCCTGCGCTAATATTTCCAAGATTGTCTTCATATCCTACATCCTTTCTATTATAAATCATATAAATTTATTTTCCAGGTTACTCAATATATGTCAGATTTCTATATATAACTTAAACCGCTTTCATGCACTTCCTAACTATATCAAATCCAAAACATCAAAATATTCCGGAAAAGTCTTTTTGCAGCAGGAAGGGTTCTTAATTATAATCCCCTCAGTACGAAGCCCAATAATGGCAAATGCCATTGCCACACGGTGGTCATCATATGTTTCTATTTCTGCCCCATGCAGTTTTCCCGGATAGACCGTAACACTGTCCTCTGTTTCGCTGCACTCTATCCCAAGTTTCCCAAGTTCTTTGCAGATAACAGACACACGGTCAGATTCCTGCCCCCTGATATGGGCGATTCCTTGTATAGTAACTGGTGTATCTGCATATGGCGCAATCGCCGCCATCGTCAAAGCCTGGTCTGAAAAATCACTAAAAGATTCTGCCACCCCATGCAGCTTTCCACCTTCCGGACCTTGCAGCAAAAGCTGCCCTTCTTTCCAGGAAATATAACAGCCCATCTTTTCCAAAACGGTTAAAAATTTCATATCCCCCTGCAGGGAATCTTTCCGCATATGGCGGACAATTGCACTTCCACCCGTTACAGCAGCCATCGCATAAAAATAACAGGCTGCCGACACATCCGGCTCAATCTGGTAATCCTGCGCCAGATATTTCCCTGCTGCCGTTTCATAACAATTTTCCGATTTCCTCTGCACACCAGGGTGTGCAAACTGTTTCATCATCTGCTCTGTCATTTCCACATAAGAACGCGCGCTCCTGCTGCCAATAAGCCGTATTGTAAGCTGCCCGAAACAAAGTGGCGCAGTCATTAAAAGCGCGCTTAGAAACTGGCTGCTGCGGTCAATATTTAATTCTATACTGGCACTCTCCTGTTTTTTCCCAATTCCCTGTATTGTCATCGGAAAAGTGTATGGCTGCCCATGATAAGTAATTTCAGCCCCCAGCCCTTCCAGTGCAAGCAGAAGTTCTTTCATTGGGCGTTTCCGCATCTGCTCAGAAGAATCCACTTCATAACAGCCGTCCCCCATTGCTAAAAACGCTGTCAGGAAACGTGCTGCAGTCCCAGCGCTACCTACATAAACAGAAGCTTCTTTTTGGGGAATGCTGCCACCTTGCCCTTTTATCCTGACCTGCCTCTTATCAATGTCTTCCTCCACAAAAAAACCCAAGTCTTTCAATGCCTGCAAAAAATATCTGGAATCATCACTAAAAAGAACACCCTTTAGCAATGACTCCCCCTCTGCCATAGCCGCCATTAAAAGAGCGCGGTTTGTAATGCTTTTAGAACCTGGCACATCAACTTCTATATGAAAAGGCTTCTCTGCTTTTTTTACCAGATATGTTTCCATAAAATCCCCCATTCTTGCCAAAACCTGCAAAAAATTGATTTTCTACCTATCCTCTATTCCCAAAACTTGTCCAAAATATAATTATCATACCTTAACTTTCTCGCGGAATCTTCGGATGCCTTCTAAAAATACAGGCTTTTGTGCAAAAACAAAACTTCTTTTGCAATAAGGGTAATTCAATACGCTGATTACATCTTCTTCCGTTGCCAGAATACAATCGCTAATATCTACATATACCCTTTCCCTGCTCAAATCCTCTATTTTAAAAATCGACTCACAAATAGAAATCGTTACTGAGTCTTCCTCCTTTTTTTCTGTCCAGATAATATCATATCCAAACCGGGATGCCATTTCCTGTATTCTGCCTGCAGTCGCAAGATATCCATTTTCTTCTATATATATTTTCTTTTTCCCTTCCAATAACTTCTGATATGGGACAACATTAAAATCCAAATCGAAAATACGGTTCTCCCCCGCTTTTCCCATTACTCCATGAATTGCATCATCGTATGCAAGCATTACTGTCTTCATACGGTTCTGGTTTCCGGTATGCATCCCTTCATACACATGTTCAAAAAGGGCAGACAAAAAGCATTCTGCCATCCTTCCAAGATCCTCTTCCTTTGCATACTTTGCAAAAAATACGATCCAGTTACGCCACGCATAATACGTCGGAAATGTATTCACAATCTCTTTTTTTGCCCCCATCGCATGAAGCGCTTTCGCGCTGCCAACCGACGCCACCCTCCATCCGGCTCGGTTACAAAGATAGCACCATTCCGTATCATCCCAGTATAAGAAATTTTCCTCTGGCATCAGGCCAATACAGTCGATTACACTACGCCTAACCATTAAAGAACAGGCCGCCACAGAATCCACATACAGAAATTCTGGCATCGTCCCGTCCTCCAGTGCATTAAAATAATGTACCTCTGTACAAAAATTCCGGAAATCTATTTTCTGCCCAAACTGCTGTACATAATCCGGGGCTTCCAAATGATAAACCTTTGCGCCTGCCATTCCAGCCTCTTTATGCGTTTCCAAAAATTGATACAGATTCCCAACCACCTCTTCATCTAACATCGCATCATTATCTACACACATAGCATAAGGATATCCCTTTTCATATACCACACGAAGGCCTGTATTAAAACCGCCTGAGCCGCCAAGATTTTCCCGGTTTACCAGCAAAGTCACTTCATTTGCATATTTTTCCCTGATTCTTTCAACAGAATGGTCTGTTGAGCCATTATCCACCACATATAAATCAAAATCTGTAAACTTTGATTCCAGGACACACTGAATACATTCTAACACTTCTTGTTCCTTATTATAATTACAGATAACAATACCTATTTTCTTCATATAATCTCCATTTCTTTTACTTTCCGCCTTTTGCCCCCTCCCGCCAACCAAATCACCTTGGCATTTTTTCAAAAAGCAATTTTCAAACACGCTCTAGTCTATCATCCGGCTTCGTAATTGTCTACATTTATTTAGCAAATGAATCTTCCCCTAAAGCATGCTTCAGATCCGCTATATACTGTTTCTGCTGTTTTCTCAGATACATCCCAACAAAAAAACGCATAATTATTTTTTTCACCTTAACTTCTTCTATAAAAGTAACTTTTACGCGTCCATTTACTTTCGTAAAAATCCCAGTCCAATGGCCTGACATATTGCCATTTTCTATGTCAAACTCATAACGTTCATGGGGGATTTTTAATGTAACCACAAATTCTGTCGGATAACCATTTTTCGCATATTCTATAAAACGATTTCCACCATCCTGTACCTCAACTTTAGACAAATCACTGCGCCAGCCATAGTTGGTATTATCTGTCATAACCTTCCAGATTTTATCAATACTGCTGCCAAATACCGCGTCACATTCTACTCTTTTCATTCGTTTCCTTTCCGTAAAGAACTTCTCAAAATAAAATACTTAGAATCCCTTAAAATACTGCAAACTTTTTCATAATTACTGCCGCCATTACCAATTGAAGCAATAAAATAACCGGCATTCCCCAGACAAAATACCAATGCCTTGTTTTATGATGGAACAGATACATTCCCAAGATGGCCCCAATGCTTCCGCCAAACAATGCAACAGCAAAAAGCGCTTTCTCCGAAATCCTCCACCTCTTTTTCTTTGCTTTCCATTTATCAATTCCCATCATTGAAAAGCTAACCAGGTTTATTACTATTATAAAAATAACGAACAACGCCAATTTTTCTATCCCCTCTGCAATTTTTTCAGGAAATTCTGCGTCCTTTCATTGGAAGGATGGTCAATCACGTCCTCCGGTTTCCCTTCTTCCACAATCACGCCGCCGTCAATAAAAATAACCCGGTCCGACACATGACGTGCAAAATCAATTTCATGTGTTACAATTACCATTGTCATCTTCTCTTTTGCAAGTTCCAAGAGCACTTTTAAAATCTCCGCTGTCAGCTCAGGGTCCAGGGCAGATGTCGGTTCATCAAAGAAAAGAAGCTTTGGCTGCATTGCCAAGGCCCGGGCAATCGCCACACGCTGTTTCTGCCCTCCAGATAACTGGCAGGGATAACTATCCTCTTTTCCTTCCAGGCCAAGCTTTTTCAACAAAGAACGCGCAAGGCTGAGCACTTCATTTTTATCACGCTTCTGTGTAGATACAGGAGCATCAATAATATTTTTTAAAACAGAATAATGCGGAAAAAGATTAAAGTTCTGAAAAACCATTCCATAATACTTCATCATCTCCTTTGGCTCTGTTTCACCCATATAAGAAAGTTCCCCAGAAGTCATTATTTCAAGTTGTGTTGCACAGCGAAGCAGTGTTGACTTTCCTGAGCCAGAAGGTCCCAAAACAGATACTACCTCACCTTCCCTGACGGATAAGGAAATATCCTTTAATACCTCCAAATCCCCAAAACTTTTCCGTACGTTTTTCATTTCTAATACCGGTATTTTTGCCATTATTGCCTCCTATTCAAAATAATCCAGTTTCTTTTCAATTCTCTCCATTATAAACGCCACAATATAATTAAAAATATAATAGAAAATACCTGCTACAAAAAGCGGCATAATATTTGTCAAGTTCGCCGCAATCTGCTTTGCCAAGGTAAACATCTCTGTATAAGCAAGCACAAATGCCAAAGATGTATCCTTTACCAATGTAATAATTTCATTCGTAACAGGCGGCATCACTCTTTTTACCATCTGCGGGAAAATAATCTTACAAAATGTCTGGCTTTTACTATATCCTAAAAGCTTTGCAGCTTCCCGTTGCCCAACTGGTATATTCTCAATCCCGGCACGGTAAATTTCAGCAAAATATGCAGCATAATTTAAAGAAAAACCAATAATAACAGCAATAAAACGGTAATGCGGGCCAAAAGAAGCCAAATTAACATGGAATATATAATAAGGCCCGAAAAATACTACCAAAAGCTGCAGCATCAGCGGCGTCCCGCGCATAATAGATATGTATATCTTCATCAGCCACTTTAAAACAGGAAACCTAGATGTCCTTCCAAAAGCAATCAAAAGCCCCAGTGGTAACGCAAACAGAAGGGTCAAAAAGAAAATCGCAAGTGTTGCGCCAAATCCTTCCAACAACTGCACGATAACTGTACCAATCTTGCCCCCACTTTTTGACGCAGAATCCTTCGTGGTAATTGTTGTATCCTCTTGCCCAGAACCAGATGATGCTTCATCATATGGCTGCACAGTTTGCTCTGCTTCTTCTACCACGCTGTAACTGTCATCTTTTTGCGGGCTATCATCTGTTTTGCTTTTACTTGTAAGGCAGATACAATCAGGCAAATTATAATCTGCATATTTCTCAGCAATTTTTGCAAAAGTGCCATCATCCACCATTTCATAAAGCGTTTCCTGCACTTGGTTGCGCAGCAGCGTATTCCCTTTACGGAATCCAATGCCATATTCTTCTGATGATACTTTTTCTTCTAAAATCACAAGCCCATCATGATTCCCCTGCTGGTACTTTGCCACGCCAATGTCCATACAGATTGCATCAACTGCCCCGGATTCTAGATTCATTACAGCGCTGTTATAATCTGCAACTTCCTGTAGTTGGCGAAACGATTCTGCAAGTGCCTTGTTCTCCTTTGTCGCATCCTCTGAAGTAAAAGCAGCCAAAGCAGAAGAATCTGCCTGTACTACAACAATTTTCCCAGCCAAATCTGACAGCTTCTGGATACCGCTGTTTTTGTTTACAAGAATAACCTGTGAATTGTCCACATAGGCGTCTGTCCATGTATACATATCCTCTTTGCCCGTCATAGTAAACCCATTCCAGATACAGTCAATCGTATTAGAGGAAAGCTCCATATCCTTTGAGTCCCAGTCAATTGGCTGCTTCTTTAACGTCCAGCCCCTGCGGTTACAAACCTCCTGAGCCAAGTCCAGATCAAAGCCTACATATTCCCCATTGTCATCCTTATACCCATATGGTGGAAATTCAGCATCAAACCCTACTATAAAAGTAGTCTTTTTCTCTACTGCACCTGCATCTGTCCCCGTAATGCAGATACTGCAAATAAATATTACTGCACATACAACAAATGCCATAAATCTTTTACTTTTTGCTCTCATATCCTTCCTCTTTCTGCACATCCCCAAGTATACGCCACCCTATCCCTTACTTGATACCCATAATCATGTGCTATCTATTTGCCTTCACTACGCATCCCCCATTATACTATCCTCCACAAATTATAGCAACCCATGATCTCCTATAAATCCAATTCCTCAAAATCAATCCAGAAATCATCATAAATATTAACCTTAACCTTGCCATGAAATGTATAAACTTGTGGCCTAATATCAATCTGTTCAAGACAATAGACAAAAACCTGTTCTGTCCGATAATCCACAATCCAGTATTCCCTAACTCCTGTATCTGCATATAGCTGCAGTTTCCTGATATAATCATGACCAGGATTCCCAGGCGATACAATTTCAATAATCCAGTCTGGTGCTCCAGTACAACCTTTATCCGTCAGCTTACTGCTGTCACATATAACACTGATATCTGGCTCAACAATCGTTTTCCTGTCTTCCCTTAACTGGACTGCAAAAGGGGCAGGATATATATGGCAGGAGCCTTTTTTTGATTTAATATACTGATGGATTGTTGCATGCAGTTCGCTTAATATTGTCTGATGGAGCCTGGAAGGCGAAGCTTGATTATAAATCAGTTGTCCATCAATTAATTCTGCCCTGACATCTTCTGGCAGGGCATAATAGTCTTCTTCAGTATAAAAATTTTTTTGTGGCATTGGCATAGCGACACTCCTTTTCTTTTATTTTGTCAGTTTTATAGGTATTGAAGAAATTTTCAATCTAAGGAACTGTTAAGAAATAAAAAATATAAAGTTATTTCTTAACAGTTCCTTAACTTCTATTATAATAACATAGCTAACGGGAAAATACCAAGCAAAAATAATTTGCCATGAACAGAAACAAATCTCTTACGGAGAATAAAACATCATTTTTGCGAACTATATTACTCCGGCGGTTAAATATCGACGTTTTTACTTGCTTAAATTCATCGACATTTAACCGCCGGAGTAATAGTTTGTTACTATTCACAGCCAATCGTAGCCGGATCTCAATAAAAAATCTCTTCCCC
>CAJUJR010000044.1 GCA_910586605.1 uncultured Lachnospiraceae bacterium
GGGGAAGAGATTTTTTATTGAGATCCGGCTACGATTGGCTGTGAATAGTAACAGATAGTAACTATCTTTTCCAAAAAATGTAAATAATGCCCTTTCCTATTTTGGGAAAATGGTATATAATGAAAAAGTATATGTTTAATTGGAGTTACATTGGGAGAAAATAGAAAGATAAGATGCAGTTGTGAAAGGAGAAAACGGATTCATGAATGGCAGTGATATTGGAATTGATCTGGGTACAGCAAATGTACTTGTATATATAAAAGGCAAAGGTGTTGTTTTAAGGGAACCCTCTGTTGTAGCATTTGACCGTGATACAAACAAAATTAAGGCAATCGGGGAGGATGCGCGGCTGATGCTTGGGCGTACGCCGGGAAATATTGTGGCAGTTCGCCCGCTCCGCCAAGGGGTTATTTCGGATTATACTGTAACAGAGAAGATGCTCCGTTACTTTATCCAGAAGTCCTGTGGAAAGTCGCGTTTCAGGAAACCGCGTATCAGTGTCTGTGTACCCAGCGGGGTTACAGAGGTAGAGAAAAAAGCGGTAGAAGATGCGACATATGAAGCAGGGGCGCGTGAAGTGGCGATTATTGAAGAGCCGATTGCCGCAGCAATTGGTGCAGGCATTGATATTGCCAGGCCATGTGGGAATATGATTGTGGACATTGGAGGAGGCACAGCGGATATTGCTGTTATTTCTCTGGGCGGTACTGTTGTAAGCACTTCCATTAAAGTGGCTGGGGATAACTTTGATGAAGCGATTGTGCGTTATATGAGAAAGACACATAATCTTTTAATTGGTGAGAGGACGGCAGAAGAAATCAAGATTAACATCGGCTCAGCATATCAGCGGCCGGAACTGGTTTCTATGGATGTCCGCGGCCGTAACCTTGTTACAGGGCTGCCAAAGACAATTACAGTTACATCAGATGAAACACTGGAAGCTTTACGGGAGATTACTTCCCAGATTGTGGAAGCGGTACACAGCGTATTGGAAAAGACGCCGCCAGAGCTTGCGGCTGACGTTGCAGATCGGGGAATCGTGCTGACTGGGGGCGGAAGCCTTTTATACGGCTTGGAAGAGCTGATTGAAGAAAAGACTGGCATTACAACGATGACAGCAGAAGACCCTATGACAGCAGTAGCAGTAGGGACAGGCATGTTTGTTGATTTCCTGGCAGGAAAAAGGGACGACGATTAATGATTTGCCATAAAGTAAGGCAGGCAGTTCATTGATACCAAAATTTCCCATTGGATAATGATTAAGGAATCTTTGGTTTCAGACGATATATATCAATATAGTAATTTACGCTGTCGTCAGGCATATGCCGGTATATCCGTCAGGCAGGCCGCAGACGGCGGGAAAAGAGGGCGCTGCTGTACTGCTTTGGCAGCAGGCACAGCCGGAAAGGGGACGTCAATGGTAAGAGGTTTATACACAGCATATACTGGTATGCTCAATGAGCAGAAAAGGCTGGATATAATCAGTAATAACCTTGCAAATTCTGCAACGATTGGTTATAAAGAAGAAAATGTTACAAGCCGTTCATTTAAAGATTATATGATGACAAAAATCCGTGATGGTTCAAATGCTTTTATTGATGAACCGGTAGGTAAAGTCAATCCCGGTGTTAAAATTGGGGAAACATATATGGATTGGGGACAGGGTTCCCTGCGTGAGACGGGCAATACTTATGATATTGCAATCCAGGGGGATGGCTTTTTTACGATGCGGGTAACAGATACCAATGGGAACAGCAGCATTAAATATACAAGGTGTGGTACATTTAAGTGTACAAGGGATGGTTTTATAGTAGATGCAGAAGGAAACCACCTGCAATGTGGCGGAGGGGATTTACAAGTACCCGTAGATGCAAATGAAATCGTAATCAGGGAAGATGGTTCTGTATTTGCAGATGGTGTGTATATTGAGACAATCCAGTTGACAGATTTTGAAGATTATGATTATTTGGAGTTATATGGAGATAACATGTATGATGCAGTAGAAGGAGCTACGATAATCGGGTCAACAGCATCACTGGAACAGGGTTTTACAGAGCAGTCGAATGTAAATGTAATTTCAGAAATGGTATCTATGATTACAATTACTAGGGCATATGAGGCAGGGCAGAAGATGATCCGGACACAGGATTCTCTGTTAGATGCTTCTGTGAACCAGATTGGCAAAGTTTGATGTAAGATAATAACGTAGTTTCGCTTCCGGAGGCTTCCGGGGCAGATAGGAGTATGCATTATGATGAGGGCGCTTTGGACGGCTGCATCGGGTATGAAATCCCAGCAGACCTCTTTGGATAATATTTCAAATAATCTTGCAAATATAAATACAACAGGTTACAAAAAAGAAAGGCTTGAGTTCCAGTCACTTTTATACCAGACACTTCAGGGGACGACAACGGATCATGAAGGGAATCCGAAGCCAATTGGCGCGCAGGTTGGGCTTGGTGTTAAAGTTGCTGCGATTTCTACGGAATTCCATCAGGGCATTCCAGAGGAAAGTTCAGGGGATTTTGATTTCTTTATTGAAGGCGATGGTTTGTTTATGATTCAGATGCCAAATGGGGAGACTGCCTATACCCGTAATGGGCATTTCCTGATGTCGATAGATTCAGGAAATACAATGACATTGACTACTACAGATGGCTATCCTGTTTTGGGTGCGAATAGCAGTCCGCTTTCTTTTCCAATAACGTTAGATGCAACAAAATTAACTTTTGATAACTATGGAAATGTTTTTTATACAGATGCCAATGGGGTAACGCAGAACCTTGGGTTACAGATTGGGTTGGCGCAGTTTAACAATCCTTCAGGGCTGACAAAGATTGGGGACAGCTATTTTGTAGAATCAGATGCTTCTGGTTTACCTCGTATTGAAGGGCAGGATGCTACTTTAAAGCGAAGCAAGATTGTAAATGGCTATCTGGAGGCTTCTTCTGTCCAGGCAGTAGATGAAATGGTGGATATGATTGTTACGCAGCGTGCTTATGAAATGAATTCTAAAGCAATCCAGGCTTCTGACGAGATGCTGCAGCAGGCGAATAACCTGAGGTCATAAGATTTTAAGAAAGGGTAAGGTGATTGCATGAGTTCTATTTTAGATACAGCGTCTATGTATAGTACATATGGACAGTCAGTCCGCGATATCAGCGCATCGTCTTTACAGGGGACGCTTGGCAGTGTGAATGGTTCTACTTCTGATGACGAGTTAATGAGTGCATGTAAAAATTTTGAAGCTTATTTTGTACAGAAGATTATTGAAGAGGCCAGAAAAACAATTTCTGAGGAAGAGGAAGAAGGCCAAGGGGAATACATGAAGTATTTTGGTGGCTTGCAAAATGAAATGTATGCTAATATCATTGCAGAAAGCGGTTCAACAGGACTGGCACAGCAATTATATGATTCAATGAAAACGTCATTATAAACGCTTTGGGGAGCTGTATCATAGTTCCCCTTTTTATATGATAGGAAAATGCGCTGTAATGTAGTAGAATAAATTTCAAACACGTTCTAATGCTTTTTAAACATGGAGACATTATGGAGGAATTTGAAGGATATGTAGACAGAATCACCTTCCGAAATGAAGAAAACGGCTATACTGTTCTTTATTTGGTAAAGCCTCAGAAAGAAGAGGAGGAAGCAGAAGAGGAATGCTGTGTAGGCTGTTTTTCTTTTGTGGCAGAAGGTGAATATTTACTGGTGCGTGGAAACAGGGTTGTGCATAAAAATTATGGTCCACAGCTCCAGGTAGATAGTTATGAGACAAAACAGCCGGATGATACGGTAGCAGTGGAGCGGTATCTTGGTTCTGGTGCAATTAAAGGGGTTGGGCCGGCGCTTGCTGCCAGGATTGTCCGTAAATTTGGGGAAGATACATTTGATTTAATTGAGAATGAGCCAGAAAGGCTTGCAGAAGTCAAAGGAATCAGCCTGAAAATGGCAGTAAGCATTGCACAGCAGTTTAATGAAAAACAGCAGCAGCGGCGCGCAATGATTTTTTTGCAGGAGTATGGCATTTCCATGAACATGGCGGTAAAAATCTACCGTCATTATAAAGATGATATTTATGAAGTGCTGCAGAAAAACCCATACCGTTTAGCAGAGGACATTACTGGAATCGGGTTTAAGATTGCTGACACGATTGCGCAAAGGGCTGGTTTTTATTTGGATTCAGAGTACCGTATCAGGGCGGGCGTGCTTTATATGCTGCAGCAGTCGGGAAGCCAGGGGCATTGCTACCTGCCAGAGGCAGAGTTAGCAGCAGCGTCTGCAAAATTGCTCGCAGTAGGGGAAGATTTGGTGGCAGGCTGCATTGAAAACCTCACATTAAATAAAGAAGTAATTATGGAAGATGCAGATGGGGAGAGGCGTCTTTATACAAGTACGCTGTATTATATGGAAATGAATTGTGCGCGTATGCTTCTGGATTTAAACCTGTCATTTTCCGTATCTGATGATACGCTTGCAAAAAGAGTTTCCAAGATAGAAAAACGCCAAGGGATTGTTTTAGATGTATTGCAGAAAAGCGCAGTATACCAGGCAGTCCAGAACGGCGTTACCATTATAACCGGTGGGCCTGGAACCGGTAAAACGACTACGATTAATACAATTCTGCAGGTTTTGGAGGAAGATGGGATGGACGTGCTTTTAGCCGCCCCGACAGGGCGCGCCGCTAAAAGGATGTCTGAGACAACCGGATGGGAAGCGCAGACTATCCACCGGCTTTTGGAGTTAAATGGCAGCGTTGATTCCGAGGATAAGAGCGGGATGCATTTTGAAAGGAATGAATTGCAGCCGCTAGAAGCAGATGTAGTGATTGTCGATGAATTTTCTATGGTAGATATTTTTCTGTTAAATGCCTTGTTAAAGGCAATAGTGCCAGGATGCCGCCTGATTATGGTAGGGGATGTTAACCAGCTCCCATCTGTTGGGCCGGGAAATGTCCTGCGTGATATGATTAAGGCGGAATTTTGCAATGTTGTCCGATTAAACCAGATTTTCCGCCAGGCAGCAGAAAGCCAGATTGTAGTAAACGCGCATAAGATTAACGCAGGCAGGGAAATTTCCCTGGATAACCAAAACCGGGATTTTTTCTTTCTGGAACGCCATAATGTGCAGGACATAATAAATGTAACTGTCCAGCTTATGATGAGAAATATGCCGTCGTATGTAGATGCTTCGCCATATGATATCCAGGTATTGACGCCAATGCGGAAAGGGGAACTTGGCGTAGAAAACCTGAATAAGGTATTGCAAGGATATGCCAACCCCAAAACTGCCGGGAAAAGGGAGAAGGAGTTTCATGGGGTTTTGTTCCGGGAGCAGGATAAAATTATGCAGATTAAAAACGACTACCAGATGAAGTGGGTGAAAAAGACACGGTTTGGCGATGTAATAGAAGAAGGGACAGGCATCTTTAACGGCGATATTGGGATAATAAGGCGGATTCTGGAAACAGAGGAGATTGTTGAAGTAGAGTTTGAAGAAGGCCGGCTGGTTTCTTATGAATACAGCCAAATGGATGAGATGGAGCTTGCTTATGCAATTACCATACATAAGTCACAGGGAAGTGAATATCCTGCAATTGTCATACCGATTTTAGGCGGCCCAAGGATGCTTTTAAACCGGAACCTTCTGTATACGGCAGTGACAAGGGCAAAAAAATGTGTTACTTTAGTAGGGAGCAGTGAAACAATCCGGCAGATGGTACAGAATGTATATGAGCAGAAACGCTATTCTGGTTTGTGCCAAAGGCTGCAGGAGATGATAAAGGAGGAAGAGTTCTGAGTATAACCGGGAGGGTATTGGATATATTTTTTCCGCGCCGCTGCGCAATCTGCGACAGGGCGCTTGCATCAGGGGAAAAATATTTATGTGGGAGATGCACAGGCCGTTTGGAATATACAGGGGAAGAGTATTGTTTAAGGTGCGGGAGGCCGGTGGGAGAAACAGAAGAGTATTGCAAGGCATGTACGGGGAAGGGGGCTTCTTATTGCAGCGGCCGTTCCCTTTTTCTGTACAATGCAGTATTAAAAGAATCAATTATCCGTTTCAAATACCATGGGCGGCAGGAATATGCTGCATTTTATGCAGATGAAATGTACCATGCTTTTGGGGGCTGGCTTGGGAAGATTAAGCCTGACGCCCTAGTCCCAGTCCCAATCCATAAAGAACGTTACCGCAAAAGAGGTTTTAACCAGGCGGAGCTGCTTGCAAAAGAGCTTGGGAAAAGAAGTAATATCCCAGTCCTGGCAGATTGCCTGGTACGTGGCAGGAATACACTCCCGCAAAAAGAGCTTTCTGAAAGAGAGCGGATACAGAACCTACAGGGGGCGTTTTATGTCAGAAAGATGACACAGGAGTTGTATAAAAATGTAAATTGTGTTATAATCATTGATGATATTTATACGACAGGCAGTACGGTAGAAGCTTGTGCAAGGGCATTATGCGAAGAAGGTATAGAGACTGTTTACTTTTTATGCATCAGTACAGGTCAGGGACTTTAGGAGGTGGCTATGGACGTTAGAAATTGTAAAAAATGTGGAAATCTGTTTAATTATGATGGAGACTCATTGTGTCCGAAATGTGCAAAAGAGATGGAAGAAAAATTTTTTGAAGTCAGGGAATATATTTATAACAACCCATCAGCTTCCATGTCGATAGTTGCAGAGGAAGTGGATGTCCCAATCCAACAGATTAAGAAATGGGTGCGTCAGGAACGCCTGCTTTTTTCAAAGGATTCTGGCATTTCAATTGACTGTGAATCATGTGGGAAGCCGATTTTAACAGGCAGGTATTGTAAGGAATGCAAAGGCAAGATGACAAATACCTTTTCCAGCGTTTATATGGAAAAAGCACCGGAGAAGACAAAAAAATCAAGTTCAAAAGGTAAGATGCGTTTTCTTGGCAATTAAAAACTTACCTGTTAGGATAGGGGGTGGCTAATTGGAAAATGTAATAGAAAGTACGAAAGTAGACGAGACCTTTGACCTTGCTTTTTGCGAAGTGACGAAAAAGCTTGTCAATCTGGAACTGCACAGGGTGGCTGAAGATGATAAAATAACAGCAGAGAAAGTAGTTATTCTGAAAAAGGGATATCGGGAGGAAATCGAGACACATGGACATATTAACTCCAGGATTGTCTGTCACTTTTCAGATGAGTTATTCCGCTATATTACTGATACGATGAATAATGGCGTTACACCATCAGAGGAAGAGATTCACTTATTTCTGAATGAATACATTAATATTGCATGCGGCCATGCAATATCCAGCCTGAATAACCTGACAGGGCAGCCGTCCAGATTGACAATACCGAGATTTTACCGGAATAATGATAATTTGGAGCTTATGGACCCAGAAGAGGAAGGACGTTACCTGGTTTACCGTTCAGAAACTGGGATGTTGCATGTATTTTTGTTTTATTCTATGCAGACAGATCAAGAGGAGGGAAAATAATGGAAAAAACAACAATTTTAGTAGTTGATGATTCTCCATTTGCATCAAAGCAGATTCAGGATCTTGTGGAGGAAAACGGCTATGAAGTGATAGGTTATGCAAAAAATGGGGAGGAAGGGATTCGCATGTATGAAGACCTTCATCCTGATATTGTAGTTATGGATATTATTATGCCGGGAATTGACGGTCTGGAGACAGCAGAAATTTTATTAAAGAGGGATCCCGACGCAACGATACTTATGTTAAGTTCTCTGTGTGATTCTGGTACTTTGGAGGAAGTTAAGTCAATCGGCCTGAAGTATCTGATTCCAAAGCCATGGGAAGATGATGTTTTATTAGCGACCCTGGAAATGTTAAAAAAACAGCGAAACGCAAAATAATACAAAAGGATGGAGATTCCGGTAAATTGGGTTTCCATCCTTTTTTGGAAGAAAATGGTTGACGAACCCTGCAATTATAGAATATACTCAAATATGTTTCATCATAATATGTTTTATGTTTGTTAGAATTATTACGCACTAAGAAATAATTTTTATATGTGATAGGAAATTACTGTGATTATGGTGGTACGCTTTTTGCGGACAGGCATCAGCAGCCAGGCGGAGCTTTTGGGGGCAGGGTCATCAAGGCAGGGGAAAATAATACAAAATAGGAGATTAGAAAATTATGATAAAGACCAGGGTGATTGCAACTGCTGCAAGTGTGCCGGAACAGATTATAACAAATGATGATTTGGCAAAGATTGTTGATACAAGTGATGAATGGATAACGCAGAGGACAGGGATAAAGGAACGGCATATTTCTTCAGGGGAAAATACCTCGGTATTTGTAGTAGAGGTGGCAAAGAAGCTTTTGGAAAAGGCAGAGGTGCCGGCGAAAAGCATTGATTTGATTATTGTCGCTTCAGTAACGCCTGACTATGGGACGCCATCGCTTGCCTGCATGGTGCAGAAGGCAGTTGGGGCAGCCAATGCAGTTGCGTTTGATGTGGTAGCTGCATGCAGCGGTTTTATTTTTGCTTTGAGCATTGCAGATAAATATATACGGTCTGCTGGATATCAAAACGCAATTGTGATTGGCGGGGAAACCCTTTCCAAGATTGTGGATTGGTCGGAACGTTCTACCTGTGTGCTGTTTGGGGATGGCGCCGGCGGTGCATATTTAGAAAAGTCGCAGGATGGCGGGCTTATATCAGAGGACATAGGCTCTGCTGGGGAACAATATGAGATTTTGACATGTGGGTATACGGAATGTTCTAACGCTTTTAACGGGAATCCGGCAGGGATTGACCCACTCTGGTATGTCCATATGGATGGCAGGGAGGTCTTTAAATTTGCCACAAAAAATGTCATTAAGAGTTTGGAAAAGGTAATGGAAGAAAACAGCATTACCCAGGAGGATTTGAAATATGTAATTCCCCATCAAGCGAATGTCAGGATTGTAGAAGTGATTTCCAAGAAGTTAAAGATACCATTTGAAAAATTTTATATGAATATGGATCGTTATGGGAATACGTCATCTGCAAGCATTCCGATTGCCTTAAGTGAATTGGATGAAAAAGGGCTTATAGAACGTGGGGATAAAATTATCCTGACTGGTTTTGGCGGCGGCATGACATGGGGAACCATGTTGATTACTTGGTAATGCTATCAGGAAAGTATATTACTGCATTTGCAGTGGATATAAATTATATTAAAAGATAAGCAGGAGGAAAAAATTATGGTTTTTGAAAAAATCAGGGAGATTATTGCAGAACAGACAGGAAAGGATATCGAAGAAATTACATTGGAGACAAATGTGAAAGAAGATCTTGATGCAGATTCATTGGATTTGTTCCAGATTATCAATGATATTGAAGATGAGTTTGAAGTTTCTGTAGAAAATCCAGAAGCAATTGTAACGGTGAAAGACGCCGTTGATTTTGTAGAGAGCCACAAATAAGCCGTCTGTTCAGGCAGGCGATAAATCAAACGGCGTTCTTTTGCTTATGGCAGGCGCCGTTTGATAAAAAACAGGAAAATGTGTGGAAAGCAGAGAAGAAATGGGGAGGAACATGAGAACTGTATTTATGTTTAGCGGCCAGGGTGCCCAGTATGCCGGCATGGGGAAAGAATTGTATCAGAAGTATTCTGTTGCAAAAAAAGTATTTGATTGTGCTGATGATGTATTGGGGTATTCCATTAAAGAAATTTGCTTCAGGGATGAAGCAAAATTAGGAGAGACAGAGTTTGCGCAGCCGGCAATCCTTACAATGAGCATTGCTGCACTGGAAGTGCTTAAAGAGCAGGGAGTCAGGGCTGAAATGGCAGCGGGGCTCAGCCTTGGGGAATATTCCGCATATGTTGCCAGTGGGGCAATGGATTTTGAAGAAGCAGTTGCTTTAGTCCAGAAAAGAGGAAAGTTCATGGCAGAGGCAGTCCCTTCTGGAGAAGGGGCAATGTATGCCATTATTGGTTTAGATACAGAGTTAGTGGAAGAGGCATGTAAAGAAGCGGTCCAGGAAGGGCTTGGCCTTGCTGTGCCGGCAAACTATAATGCCCCGGGGCAGATTGTAATTGCCGGAGCTGCAAAAGCAGTGGAAAAAGCAGCCGCCCTTGCAAAAGAAAAAGGGGCAAAGATGGCAGTAAGGTTAAAAGTAAGCGGCCCGTTCCATACAAAGATGCTGCAGCCGGCGGCTGACCGGCTTGGGCCGGAATTGGAGAAAATGCATATTTCGCCAATGAAGATACCAGTATTTACAAATGTAGATGCAAAAGAGGTTGCATCAGAAAAGGATATTATCCCAATTCTGACAAAACAGATTTGCTGCCCGGTGCGTTTTTCTGATATTATCCAGAATATGCATGAAAAAGGGGCGGATACCTTTATTGAATTAGGGCCGGGAAAGGCTTTATGCGGTTTTGTAAAGAGAACCCTAAAAGGGGGTACAATCTTAAATGTCGAGGATGAAAGTTCCCTGGCAAAAACAATGTCAAAATTGCAGGAATAAAGGCGCGATGCGCAGGAAAAGCGCAGGAAAGAAAGAGGTGAAGGATGTTAAAAGGAAAGACAGCAGTTATTACCGGGGCTGCAAAGGGAATTGGAAAAGCGGTTGCGCTTGCATTTGCAAAGGAAGGCTGTAATATTGTCTTGAATTACCACAGCAACATAGCAGAGGAAACAATCCAAGAAATAGAAGCATGCAACGTGGCGTGCCTTCCGGTCCAGGGGGATGTCAGTAATTTCAATTTTGCCGGCACATTTGTGAAACAGGCAAAGAAGGAGTTTGGTTCGTTGGACATTTTGGTAAACAATGCCGGAATCACAAGGGATATGCTTTTGATGCGCATGAGTGAAGAAGAGTTTGACAGTGTAATCAATACAAACCTGAAAGGATGCTTCAATATGGTACGCCATGCAAGCAGCATTATGTTAAAACAGCGGAGCGGAAGCATTATCAATATGGCATCGGTGGTTGGCGTAATGGGAAATGCCGGGCAGGCAAATTATGCTGCGTCAAAGGCAGGCATTATCGGCTTGACAAAGTCAGCAGCAAAGGAACTTGCGCAGCGTGGGATAACCTGCAATGCGATTGCGCCGGGATTTGTAGAGACAGATATGACTGCTGTGCTTACAGAAGAGCAGAAAGAGGCAATGTTAGCGGCAATCCCATTAAAACGTTATGGAAAAGCAGAAGATATTGCGGAAGTGGCAGTATTTTTGGCAAAGCAGGCATATATTACCGGGCAGGTAATCCATGTGGATGGCGGCATGGTAATGTAATGTTATTATGAATAGTAATAATGTAATGTTTTATGGCAGCTTCTGCGTGGGTATGATACATGGCAGTGAAGGCCGCTGTGTTGTGGAAGGTAAAAAGTCAGATTAAGAAGTGCTTGGATAGTGTAAAGACAGGAAAAGCGCGGAAATGAGGAAAAAATGGAGAAAAGATGTGTAATAACCGGACTGGGGGCAGTTACTCCGCTTGGCAGCACTGTAGAAACGTTCTGGAAAGGAATAAAGGATGGTGTCTGCGGCATTGATTATATCAAAAAGTTTGATGCGTCAAGGTTAAAAGTAAAAATTGCGGCAGAGGTAAAGGATTTTGACCCAGAACAGTATATGACAAAAAAGGATATTAAAAGAAATGACCTTTTTGCAGTTTATGCACTGTCAGCAGGCATACAGGCATTTGAGGATTCCGGGCTTAATATGGAGCAGGAGGACGCAGACCGTGTCGGTGTCTTTGTAGGTTCTGGAACAGGCGGGCTGATGACAATGGAGGAGCAAGTCAGGAGGATGGATGAAAAAGGCCCGGCCAGGGTTTCTCCATTTTTTATTACAATGACAATTGGGAATATGGCGGCAGCCAATATCGCAATCCGTATTGGGGCAAAAGGCCCTTGCCATGATATTGTGACTGCCTGTTCAACGGGTACAGATTGTATAGGGACGGCATTCCGTAACATTAAGCATGGATATTTGGATATCTGTATGGCAGGCGGTGCAGAAGGTTCAATATGTGAAGTTGGGGTGGCTGGCTTTACAAACCTGACAGCTTTGTCAACCGTAGAAGACCCAAAGAAAGCCTGCCGGCCGTTTGATAAGGAGCGGGACGGCTTCGTTATGGGGGATGGCGCTGGAATCCTTGTACTTGAAGAACTGGAACATGCATTGGCGCGCGGCGCTAAGATATATGGGGAAGTAGTCGGATATGGCGCAACAGGGGACGCATACCATGTGACGCTTCCTGACCCGGAAGGCACAGGCGGCGCAAAAGCAATGAAATTGGCAATGCAGGAAGCAGGGATAACGCCAGCACAGGTTGATTATATCAATGCCCATGGAACAAGTACCCCGGCAAATGATGTTGGAGAGACAAAAGTAATTAAGAAAGCGCTTGGGGAAGAGGAAGCAAAGAAAACGCCGGTTAGTTCAACAAAGTCTATGACAGGCCATTTGCTTGGGGCGGCAGGGGCAGTTGAGGCAATCTGCTGCGTTAAGGCATTGGAAGAAGGATACCTTCCGCCGACAATTAATTATCATACCCCGGATGAAGGGTGCGACCTAGATTATATCCCAAACCAGGGAAGGGAAGCGAAGGATGCAGTTTATGCGCTGTCTAATTCCCTTGGCTTTGGCGGGCACAACGGGGTACTTTGCTTTAAGAAGTGGCAGAATGTATAATAGAAAGGCATGGTAAACAGATATGCAGTATGAGGAAGTAAAAGAGTTAATTGCTATCTTTGAAAAAACGGATTTAAATGATATGGAAGTACAGTTGGATAATGCAAGGATCCGCCTGAACCGGGGCGCTGTCTCACCTTGGATGGTGCCTGCCCAGCCTGTTATGGCGGCGCAGCCAGCAGCTATGCCACAGGCTGTTGCAGCAGTCCCTAAGCCTGCTGCGGCATCTGCGCCTGCAGCAGGAGACATCCTGCCAACGCCTGCTGATGCAGTTTCTGTCCCAGGGGAAGCAACTGCAGAGGCAGAGGGGACAGAGACCATTAAAGCCCCGATTGTCGGTACATTTTACCAAAGCTCCGCACCAGGGGAAGAGCCATTTGTGAAAGCTGGGGATACTGTTTCAAAAGGGGATGTAGTCTGCATTATTGAGGCAATGAAGTTTATGAATGAAGTAAACAGCGAAGTAAGCGGAACGGTTATGGAGGTTCTGGTAAAAGATGGCGATTTTGTAGAGTATGGGCAGGCACTGTTCCGCGTCAATACGCTTCATTGATGGAGGGCTTTAAAATGGTAATGAATATTAATGAAATTATGTCAATTATACCGCACAGGCAGCCGTTTTTATTAATTGACCGGGTAGAAGAAATGGTTGAGGGAAAATCTATTACTGCTATAAAAAATGTTTCGTATAATGAACCGTTTTTTGCAGGGCATTTCCCCAATGAGCCAGTTATGCCAGGGGTGTTGATTGTAGAGGCAATGGCGCAGGCTGGCGCCGTGGCAATTTTATCAATGGAACAGTTCCGTGGGCAAACCGGGTATTTTGGTGGAATTAAGAATGTAAAGTTTAAAAGGAAGGTTGTTCCAGGAGACACACTGCGCCTGGAACTGGAGATTGATAAGTTAAAAAGGAACATTGGAATCGGGCATGGGACTGCTTATGTGGGGGATGAAGTAGCAGCAAGTATTGACCAGTTTATGTTTATTATTGGCTAGGGCGTGTACAGAGCCTGCTTCTGGCAGGAACTGGGCAGGCTCTGATGCCGGTTATTGGAGGCGCGGATGTTTGACAAGGTTTTGATAGCAAATCGGGGGGAAATCGCAGTCCGTATTATTCGGGCATGCCGGGAAATGGGGATTAAGACAGTCGCTGTCTTTTCAGAGCCGGACCGTGAAGCGCTGCATGCACAGCTTGCAGATGAGTCGGTCTGCATTGGTTCTGCAAAAGCAGCGGATAGTTACAATAATATGGCCAATATTATTAGCGCTGCGGTAGAAAAGAAGGTGCAGGCAATCCATCCCGGTTTCGGGTTTTTATCGGAAAACAGCACATTTGCAGCAATGTGTGAAGAATGCCATATTAAATTTATCGGGCCAGACCCATCGGTAATTGATGCCATGGGTAATAAATCCAATGCAAGGGCTATGATGATCCAGGCAGATGTTCCGGTAATTCCAGGAAGCGACGGTGTTGTAGAGGATATCGAACAGGCATATGAGACAGCCGAAAGGCTTGGCTACCCGGTAATGGTAAAAGCTTCTGCAGGCGGCGGCGGGAAAGGCATCCGCATTGTCCACAAGAAAGAAGAGCTCCAAAAGGCTTATGAATCGGCGAAAGCAGAGACAAAAGCGGCATTTGGCGATGACACGATGTATATGGAAAAGGTAATTGAAAATGCACGCCATGTTGAAGTACAGGTTTTGGGCGATAACTTTGGGAATGTTATTCATTTGGGGGAACGTGATTGTTCTTTACAAAGGAAAAACCAGAAGGTTTTGGAAGAAGCCCCAAGCCCTGCAATTTCCGCAAAAGTCAGGGAACAGATGTGCGCTGCGGCTGTCCGCGCAGCGAAGGCGGCGGGTTACCAAAGCGCCGGGACAATTGAATTTCTATATGATAAATCTGGGAAATTTTATTTTATGGAAATGAATACAAGGGTCCAGGTGGAGCACCCGGTTACGGAAATGGTTACAGGAGTCGATATTATTAAAGAACAGGTCAGGATTGCAGATGGGCAGAAGCTTTCCATGAAGCAGGAGGATATTATAATTCAGGGCCATGCAATTGAGTGCAGGATTAATGCAGAGAATCCAGACAGGAATTTTGCACCTTGTCCGGGGTTAATCGACTATCTGCTCTTGCCAGCAGGCGGCTTGGGAATCCGTGTAGATACGGCGGTCTACGAAGGATATGAGATTCCGCCATTTTATGATTCCATGATTGCAAAAGTAATTGTGCATGGAAAGGACCGTAAAGAAGCGATTGCCAAGATGAAACGGGCATTATATGAGTTTATTATTTCTGGGATTGAGACAAATATTGAGTTTCAGAACGGGATTTTGCATAATGAGGAATATCTGGCAGGGGAATTTGATACTTCTTTTTTAGAAAAGAAACTGATTGAATGGAAGGAATGATATTTTGAATTTATTTGGCAAAAAAAGTTATTTTTCCCTTGAAAATGGGGAAAAAGAGCGGACAAAAAGAAGCGATAAAAAAAGGCAAAAGGCGGAACCTTCTATTCCAGATGGAATGTGGATAAAGTGCAATACCTGTAAGGCAATTATTTATAAAAAGGAAGTCACAGAATTTAAGCTTTGCCCGAATTGTGATGCACATTTCCGTATGAGCCCGTCTGAACGGATTGCTATTACCTGTGATGAAGGTACTTGGGAAGAACTGGATGCAGGTATGCGGACAAAAAACCCAATGGATTATCCTGATTATGACAAGGTTATTGAAAAAGCGCAGAAGAAGGCTGGGATTTTAGAAGGCGTGGTAACTGGAAGGTGTAAGATTTGCGGGCAGGATACGGTGCTTGCATTGATGGACAGCCATTTTATGATGGGGAGCATGGGTTCTGTTGTTGGTGAAAAGGTGACAAGAGCCGTGGAATATGCAACCAAAAATAGGCTGCCAATTATTATTTTTACTACATCTGGCGGCGCAAGGATGCAGGAGGGGATTATTTCCCTGATGCAGATGGCAAAGGTAGCGGAAGCCCTGGGCAGGCATGACGAAGCTGGGTTATTATATATTACGGTGCTGACTGACCCAACGACAGGCGGGGTAACGGCGAGCTTTGCAATGCTTGGCGACATCATTCTTTCGGAACCAAAGGCTTTAATTGGTTTTGCAGGACAGAGGGTGATTCAGGGGACAATCCATCAGAAATTGCCGGAAGGGTTCCAGAGGGCAGAGTTCCAGTTGGAGCATGGCTTTGTAGACAGGATTGTCCACAGGGAAAAGCTCCGGGGGGAGTTAGGGAAGATTCTGCTTTTGCATAAGGAGGAATAGAGTGAACGAGGCAATGAAATCGGTGTCAATTGTCCGCAAAATTGAGCGGCCAAACACAAGGCAGTTTATAAAGGCTATTTTTAGCGATTTTATGGAATTCCACGGAGACCGTCTTTTTGCAGACGACGGGGCTGTGGTAGGTGGCGTTGCTTTTTTGGAAAAGATGCCGGTAACGGTGATTGGAATCCAGAAAGGGCATACGCTGGAAGAAAATGTGGAATGTAATTTTGGTTCACCTAACCCGGAAGGCTACCGTAAAGCATTGCGCCTGATGAAACAGGCAGAAAAGTTTCACCGCCCGGTTGTCACTTTTATCAATACCGCAGGAGCATTTTGTGGGATTGGGGCAGAGGAACGTGGGCAGGGGGAAGCAATCGCAAGGAACCTGCTTGAAATGTCAAGGCTGAAAACTCCAATTATCAGTATCTTTATTGGCGAGGGTGGAAGCGGCGGCGCGCTTGCCCTGGCAGTTGGCGATACGGTATGGATGCTGGAGCATGGGATGTATTCTGTGCTTTCACCAGAAGGCTTTGCCAGTATCCTCTGGAGGGATTCTTCCAGGGTGGCAGAAGCGGCGGAGCTGATGAAAATGACGGCAAAGGATTTACTGGAAAATAAAGTGATTGACAGGATGTTCCCAGAGCCAAAGGAAGGGCTGGAAAATAATTTGGATGCTGTGGCCGCCGAATTAAAGAAAGCCTTATTAGAAACACTTTCCAAACTGATGGAAGAGGAGATTTCTCTTTTATTAGAAAATAGATATCAGCGTTTTCGTAAATTTGGTGAATTTGTGGAATCGTAGTTACTATTTACGGCTAATCAGCAATTCGCCAGGACTGACGGCGGAAAAATTTACTTTTTACCAAAACAGAACCAGCAGGCGGCTGGGAGAAGTTTGGCAGAAACTAAGTTTTTCTGCCGTTTTTTTCATTTTTAGCGCGTTTTGGTAGATTATATTTATTGAAACATATTATTTAAAATATTATAGCTTTAACTAAGCTTCGGCAAAGAAGCCAAGTTCTTATATGCGGCTCTCAAGATTTTAGCTTTATACGGAAATTGATTTTGAACCGTAATTTACAGCAATTGTCCTTATGGGGTAGGAAATTGTGCAGACGCCTTTTTTACAGATTAGAACTGTAGATGGTTGACTATATTCGTGCAATACACCACAATAAAAGTGGTATAAGCAATAGGGAATTGCGAAATAGTTCTATTTGGCGTTACAATGTAATAAGGGACTTTGCAATAGTTTATGTTAGGCTGATAAAGAGAACAGAAGGTACTTTTTGGAGGATGGTGTGTAAATATATTGTTTCTTCAAACGGGGCGGGGTTTGGGCGGAAACAATAATTTATGCAGCAATTTGTGTCTGTGCGCCGTTTGGCACAAATTGTTTTCGTGCGGAAAGCGGCGCAGAAATGCGGATTATATGATGAGAATATGTATATGTGACGATGAGGTGCGGGATAGGGAATGTATTGGGAAGCATTGTGAAGATTTTTTTCGGAAAAAGGGAGTTACATATGAAATCAGTATGACAGGGGATGCAAAGGGGGCATTGGAAGTAGTAGAACGGACGGATTTACTTGTTTTGGATATTGAACTGCCGGGAATGGATGGGATTACACTGAAAAACCAAATGCAGAGAAGCAGGCAGTGCATGATTTTATTTGTCACAAGCCATGATGAAATGATGCCAGAAGCGTTTGGGATGAATGTACTTGGTTTTGTGGAAAAGAGGAACTTGTCTCTTAAATTGTACAGATATCTAACCCAGGCAGTGAATATGATGGGGCGTGATGTTTTAATTGATGGCAAATACCACAGTTTTCAAATTGTGATGATTCATTCTGAGAGGGAATATTGCTGCCTGTATTTTGAAGATGGGATGACAGCGCTTGTCAGGAGCAGTTTAAAAAATATGGAGCAGAAATTGGAAGAATCTGATTTTGTCAGGGTTAGCAGGGCTTGGCTTGTCCATATGAAATATCTGGAATGTATTGAGAAAAAGGAGGTGTGCGTGGCAGGGAGATGGCTTCCGGTTACCAGAGGGTGCAGGGAACAGCTTTATAAAGATTACGAAAGATATTGTGAAAGAAATGCGAGGTACTATTGATGGATTTGAGTGTATATGATTGGGTTTATCAGATTATTGTGGAGGGAATCAAGTATATTCTGATTGCACATTATTTCCTTGGCTTTGCATTTGCCAAAAGGAAAACAGCTTATTTGCTGTTTTTGTATCTTGCGTTAATTCCTGCTGTAGAATATTCGGATAACCGTTATATTATCTTTTCTTATTACTATGCATGGGGAGGTGTTTTATTAATTGGTTTGTTTCAGGAGGAATTGAAAGAGAAGATAAAGGCATTTTTCATTATCTGGTTCTTAATTGCACTGGTGGATGCATTAATTGTAATGCTTTATGTTATGTTTTCTGCCTTGTTAATAAAGAATGGAAATATGGGGATAGGTACAATAATTGGCGGTATTGGTGCAATGTTTTGGATAATTATTGCCAAAAAAGGCGAATGGATTCAAAAGCATACAAAAAATTTATGGAAAAGATTATCAACTTGGGAATATATATTAGTGTTAATTGTACTTATACCGCTTTCTTTTATTGTGGGCGGAATGCAAAGCAACCTAGATAATACAGCGACAATATCTATGAAAGTAGTAACTTTTATGGCGGTTTTGCTGGCAGTATGTATTTTTGTGCTTTTACTGATTTTCTTTTTGTATACAAAGCAGTCAAAGAGACAATTGGAAGAGGTGAACCGTTTAAATGTCCGGTATTTAGAACTTCAGAAAAAATATTATACAGATTCCTTAAAGCAATATGAGGATATGAGAAGGTTCCGCCATGATATTAACCATCATCTTTATATTCTTTCGGAGTTAAGCAGGGAAGATAAGGTGGCGGAGCTAAAAGGCTATATTGGGACAATGGCGGAAAGTTATGAAAAGATGCGCGGCATTCATTCAGGGAATTTTATTGCTGATTGTATTATTAGCCATACGCTTTATAGACTGAAAGGGAAAGAAGCATTAGAGTTTAATTTGGAAGGGCATTTCCCGGAAACTTTTTTTATGGAAGATATTGATTTTTGCATCCTGCTTTCAAATCTTTTGGAAAATGCAAGGGAGGCATTGGAAAAAATAACAGGGGAGTGCACGCTTCAAATTGAAGTAAAGCATTTCCGCCAGTGGTTTTATCTGATAGTACAAAACAGCACAGATAAAGATACCATAGATTTTCAGGAGACCAGCAAGCAGGACAAAAGAAATCATGGATATGGGGTACAAAATATCTCCCGGATTGCCGAAAAGTATAATGGGACAGTTCTGTGGAACTGTGAAAATGGCATGGCAGAAGTAAAATTGAAATTTAATATGGAAAGGCCTAAATAGGAATAAATTGCTTTTATAAGGATAGTAATTTTCATTTTGTAGCAAAATATTGCAGTTCATAGCAAATGCTTTGCGCTTAAGGGTAGATTGGAATATACTGGATATCAGAAAGATTGCAGTCTTACCATATAGCGAAAGGGGTGAACAAAGTGGCTATGCCTTTAGGAGCTTATGATTTTTGGAGATTAGTCCAATTATTATTTGGAAAACATTAAATCACGGCTCAATCCAATTAGGACGTTGAAACTATTAACAATGCATTTACATACTCGATTTAACTTTTATTAACAATTATTTACAAATATTATTACAGTTTTATTTTTGGAAAGATATCGCTTCTGGAAGGAATTGCGTTACATTGGCGGAATTTATCCGGTTCTGAATATGTAATTCGTAAGATAAGGCTTAACAATACAGCAGGGTAAGAAAGAGTTAGAAATGAGGTATCGCGTAAGTAGAATGTTAACGGATGCATAGAAGAAAGGAAATTGCGGAGTGTAGGCTTTTCGTTTCGGTGTGATATGGAAATGGATTTATGGAACGGCAAATTTACCCATAATGGGTACAACCTTATAATGTGGGAAATTGTAAGGGTAAAAATAAGTATAAGTATAACTAGGAAGTATAATAGGGGAAGCAGTGGATTTTTTTCAAGATTCGAGCTACGGAGACTGCGGAATGTACAGAGGCTGCAGAAAAGAAAAAGCGGAAAAATAGGCCCGAAAAAAAAGAGGCGGCAATTTCAGAATATGGTTCTGGAGTGCTGCCTCTTTTTTGCTGTATTGATTAGGGTGGTAAAGTTTTGTTTTTTTACATTCTGGCAAAAAATATAGAAGATATTCCCGACAAACCTATGTTTACTAGAGTTTCCGGATGCCGTCTGATGCTATTGTAATCCTGCCTTCTTTTAACAGATGGCCGATTCCCCGTTTAAAGGCATTTTTGCTCATATGGAAACGGTTTTTAATTGCTTCTGGGCTGCTTTTGTCATGAAATGGAAGAAAGCCATTTTCCTGTTCCAGGCAGCGGTAAATAAAAGCAGCGTCTTCATCCATCTGTTCTGGGATTTTTTTCTTTATGCTTAATGTCAGGCGTCCATCCTCCAGAACCTGGGCAACGCGCGCATAAACCGGCTGGTTAATCCGGTAGGTTTCAAATACTTCTTTTTGCGGGAGCAAGGCGGAAAACTGGTCGTCAACTGCGATAAAAACGCCAAAATTTTCACTGATTTCATAAACGCGCCCACTGACCATATCATCTTTTTGGTAACGGGAATCATTTCTTAAAGCATTGTAGACATGCATAGAGGCACAGAGGCGTTCGCTTTTGTCAATATAAAGCGTGACAAGTACTGCATCCCCTTCTTTCACTTCATAAAGCTGTTCTTTAAACGGAAGGAATAAGTCCTTTGACAGCCCCCATTCCAGAAACGCCCCAATTGGCGTAACTTGGTTGACATAAAGCCGTGCAACGCCGCCAAGGGTAATATCTGGTTCAAGCATCGTGGCAATTGGCCTGTCCTCAGAATCTTTATAGACAAATACATTTAATACGTCTTTTAACAGTGTTCCTTTTGGTACCTGTGATTTTGGCAGGAGAATTTTCTCAGAATCTGTTCCGTCTGGCGTGTTTAGGAAAACGCCAAAGTCAGTTTCTTTCGTTACAATCAGTTCTTGGTATTTTCCAAGTTCTATTTTTTGTTTCATTCTATGTCCTCTTTCTTTCATTATTAGTAGTCTGTAAAGTTGTATTGCATATATAAGAAACTGTTAAATAATAAATCGTTACAGTTTGCTTGCCTGTAGTTCCATTTGGATGCGTTGTTGTCAGCCGCCATAGCCCGCCGCGGCTTTTTCCTCCGTCTTGCAGATGGAAATCTGGCCTGCGCAAAATGCAATGTTATTTTAACAGTCCCTAAGCCTTATATTGTAATTATTATAGTAGATTTGGAACAAGGTGTAAATAGTTGCTGTCTGCTGGCAACAGCATTTACTTTTTACAAGTTACGAGTGATGGTTACTATTCACAGCCAATCGTAACAGAATTTAAGGAAATAAAAAATATCTTCCCCTGTGAAGCGCTTTCATCATTTGCAGCATGAGAAAGCAAGATTTCTAATTTTTTGTAATAAGCGAAAGTTCCTGAAATTTACAAACTGACAAAAATTTAGAGAGACATTTCTTCCTGTAGGATAATTTAGTTCTTAAGAGCGTAGGATTGCCCGAGGAGGAATGTCTTCTATAATTTTTGTCAGAATGTAAGTAGGACAAAACTTTCGCTTTTGCAGAAAATATGTAAAACTGTCAGTTTCTCATGCTGCACATTATAGGAAACATATAGTGGAAATTAGAAACAAGAAGCATGTATAAATTTTTGCATTGAAACCAGTTTTTTTATGCAAACTGACGAAGATGGAAAAATTTTCTATAGGTGCTGGAGAAAAAAATGGAATAGTGTTATAATGATCTAGCGCATGTATGATGTAGCTTCCTTATAAATATTACATTGTTTTGGAAACAGCTATGAAATGGAGGAAGATAGTATGACAGAGATTTCAACAAAGAATGCACCAGCGGCAATTGGGCCATATTCGCAGGCAGTTGAGGTAAATGGGATGATTTATACCTCTGGGATGATTCCGATTAACCCACAGACAGGGGAATTGGTAGATGGTACAGTTGAGGAACAGGCGGAGCAGGCATTTTCTAATTTGAAGGCATTAGTTGAAGCAGCGGGTTGTTCTATGGGACATGTGGTAAAAACGGTTGTTTTTATTAAAAACATGGATGATTTTTCAAAAATTAATGCAATTTATGAAAAATATTTTGTTAAGCCATACCCAGCGAGGTCTTGTGTTGAGGTTGCCAGGCTTCCCAAGGATGTTGCTTTGGAAGTGGAGGCAATTGTAGAGAAATAAAATATATTTATTACATTTTCTACACAGGTAGTTACTATCTGTGTAGAATTGTTTTATCGGAAAATTTTTGTATAAAAAATATGAGATTTTGAAAAAAGCCCAGAAAACCAAGGAAATTGACGAAAATTATTCTCTTAAAATTAAACGACAAGTATTGACAAAGTATGCAGGCGTTGTTATAATGTGTTCGTTGGTGTAATAAATTCGTAATAATTATTACACAGAAGTGACCTGTATTACATATTGGGTTAAGTTAAACATGAACATAATTAATGAAGAGATGATAATTACTATTGGAGGGATATTATGATTAAGACAAGATGGGTAAGAAATGCAGCAGTTTTTGGTACCGCTGTTACACTGTCATTAGCATGTGTAGGTTTTGCAAAAGAGAGTACTGCAGCAAGCTTTTGCCAGGAAACAGATATGGCAGGTCTTTCCTTGTCGTTAGATAAGTATTATACTGAAAATTATTCAGCACCAAAGGAAGCAGCTCCTGCCAGCAGCAGTGCAGATGCGACAGCATCACCAGCACCTGCTACAAGCGCACCTGCTGAAGAAAAAGAAGATACACAGAAGAATACAGAAGAAGCAAGAAAAGAAGAGACAGTAGCAAAGCAGTTCCGCGACCTTGGTATTGCAGATGTTAGCGATTATGTGAATATCCGCAGGAAGCCAACTACAGAAAGTAAAATCCTTGGCAAGCTTTACAGAGGTTCAGCAGCTAAGATTATCGGTGAGAAAGACGGCTGGGTAAAGATTGAGTCTGGCAGTGTCAGAGGGTTTATTAGGAAAGATTTACTGGCAATCGGTGAAAAGGCGCAGAAGCTGGCAGGTAAGTTTGGTACAGCGTATGCGATTGTAAAGCCTGGTACAATTACTTTGAATGTCCGTTCTAAGAAGAGCACAAAGTCTACCATTGTTACACAGATTCCAGAAGATGAAAAATATGAAGTAATTGGTGAAAGTGATAACTGGTTTAAAGTTACGATTGATGAAGGTACAAGGGGATATGTGGCAAAAGAGTTTATTAAGACACGTGTCCGCTTTAAGAAAGCAATTTCGATTGCAGAGGAGAAAGCAGAACTCCGTAGGAAGGCAGCAGCAGAGAAGGCAGAGCAGGAACGTCTTGCAGCGTTAGAAGCAGAGAAGGCAGCAGCAGCTCAGTCAAGCTCAAGCAGTTCTTCAAGCAGCAGCTCATCAAGCAGCTCAAGCAGCTCAAGCAGCTCTTCTTCGAGCAACTCAAGCAGCAGTAATTCTTCAAGTAGCTCAAACCACAGCTCAAGCAGCAGTAATTCTTCAAGCAGTTCAAATAAGGCGCCAGCAGTTCCTTCTGGAACCTCAGGTTCAGCAATTGCTAACTATGCTTGTAAGTTTGTTGGAAGGCCATATGTATGGGGTGGTACAAGCTTGACAAACGGAGCAGATTGCTCTGGGTTTACTATGAGTGTTTATGCACAGTTTGGATACAGCCTGCCTCATTCTTCAGCAGCACAGGCAGGTTATGGGAGAAGCGTTAGCCTTTCCAGCCTTCAGCCTGGTGATTTGCTCTTCTATAAGAATGGCGGCAGAATTGGCCATGTAGCAATTTACATAGGCGGCGGCCGTGTAGTCCATGCAAGTAATGCAAGAGATGGCATTAAGATTTCTAACTACAACTACAGACAGCCGGCTTGTGCAAGAAGGATTGTTGGTTAATGGCTATGTATTAAATAATAAAATATCTGAAAAGCATCGTGTGACTGTATGCGGTGCTTTTCTTTTGCGCAGAAAAAAGAGCGGCAGAAAGGATCAGGTTGGGAAAATGAAAGATTTTAAGCGTGGGATGAAGGATGGGCTGCCAATTGCCTTAGGGTATGTGTCTGTCAGTTTTACGTTTGGGCTGATGGCAATATCTGCTGGGATGGATTGGTGGCAGGCAGTATTGATTTCTATGACAAATGTTACTTCTGCAGGCCAATTTGCAGGGCTTGATATTATGGTGGCAGGAGGGGCAATGGTGGAAATGGCATTGTCACAGTTTGTTATTAACCTGCGGTACGCATTGATGTCTTTGTCCCTCTCGCAGAAGGTGGATAAGACAGTACATACCATATACCGCTTTGTAGTAGGGTTTGGGGTGACAGATGAGATTTTTGCAGTAGCAATGAGCCGGGATAAAAAGGTCAGCCGTTATTATATGTTTGGGCTGATTGCAGTGCCATATCTTGGCTGGGCAGGTGGGACTTTTGCAGGCGCTGTCCTTGGTGGGATTTTACCAGAAATTGTGCGTTCGTCCCTTGGGATTGCCATTTATGGGATGTTTTTGGCAATTATTATCCCAAAAGCGCGTGAAGATTTCAGATATATGAAGGTGATCCTTATTGCAATTGCATTAAGCTGCTGTTTTAAGTGGCTTCCGGTACTGAACCGCCTGTCCTCTGGCTTTGTTATTATTATCTGTGCAGTTGCTGCTTCTGCAGCAGGCGCGTTTTTTTACCCGGTTTTGGATGAGGAAGGGAAGGAGGATGGAAAGTAATGGGGATTACAGAATTTTTTATGTATCTGGCGGTTATGGCGGGCGTTACTTATGCAATCCGTGCAGTTCCGCTTGTATTGTGCAAAAGGGAGATTACAGACCGCTTTTTGCGTTCCTTTCTGGCATATGTGCCATATGCCGTCCTTGGGGCAATGACGTTCCCGGCAATTTTTTATTCAACGGATGGATATCTGGCAGCGGCGGCAGGGACAGCCGTAGCGCTTGTGCTGGCTTTTTACCGGAAAGGGCTGCTGCTTGTGGCAGTGGGGGCATGCCTTGCTGCTTTTTTAGTAAAAATAATATTATAAAGGGAACAAAATATTGCTGGACATGGATGTTATGGTGAAGTTGTCGGCTTTTTTGGAGATTTTGGAAGAATAAATTTGTTCAGGATATGATAGGGAAAATAAGGCGAGATAAGAAAAGGGATATTAATTAAAGTGTTAGTATTTCATCTGCTTGGAAAGTACGATGAATATAGTATTGTGTTTTTTAGGCAGAATGTGGAGTGATTCTGGTGAAATTTAGGAAAAAGTGCCATTCGTAACAAAAAATAGCTGTTCATAGCAAATTTTTTGCAAAAGAGTAGGAAGGAGAAAAGGATGAAAAGAATCATTTTGTTTTTTGTTACAGCTGTTTTTTGTACTTTGAGTTTCATCCTTGTTAATCAGGATGCGGAAGCTTATCAGATTGAAGTAAAGAAAGATGGATTGTATTCTGATAGTATTCCTAATGAAGTGTTCCAGGGGTTGGATAGTTGCGTAGAAAATTTTCTTGAGATTTCTGCAGAAAAGAAAAGGGATACGGATGGGCAAGAAGGGATAGAATTAAAGAGGGATGCTAAAGTTGTGTTATGCAGGCCATATGTGGAATGGAGTATAGATCCTGTACGAGAAGCTTCGGTAGTAGTATATAATTTTCTGGTTGTAGCAGATAGTAAAATTATAGCTATTTTGGACAGGCCAAAAGCAATTAATGCAGATGGGATTGGAGAAGGTTTTACAACAGATTCCATTTGGATTGAAAAGTTGAATGAAATAGATTATCTTCATCAGGATTTTGTGTTCTATGAGTATCAGGGTGATACCTATGCAGAGAGCGCTAAAAAAAGAGTACAGATAAATATGTATTCACATGAAAATCTGTATGCAGATGTTGGGGGGGATAGAAGCCCGGAAGCCGGAGGAAGATGCTTTTCTTGCATTAAATTATGAGGAAAAAGTGAACAGGGTTTTGCAGGACATGGATGAAATGGCGGAAAGGTTTTTTGGGGCACAGCAGGAAGAAGTGCCAGACGGTGCGAAATCTGAAAAGGATATAGGAAATTGTTACTATTCACAGCCAATCGTAGCCGGATCTCAATAAAAAATCTCTTCCC